>NZ_JAGYWT010000365.1:0-2548 GCF_019279095.1 Microbacterium sp. BF1
GGCGATCGTGCGACGGACACTCGCCCGCGCGCCCGAGGCGCAGTGGGATGCCGACACCGAGCTCTCGGACGATCCGATCGCCGCGTGGCAGCTCGCCGCGATCGCTCCCCTCGGCGACTACGACAGATACGCGCTGCTGCAGTCCGCCACGGTGGGGGCGTTGCTTCGTCAGATCATCGACCTCACGCTCGACGCCGAGCTTCTGTGGTCAGACGGGTGAGGTGGCGCTGGCGCATCGCCAGGAAGAGCGGGAAGGTGAAGGCGAACGCCGTCACTCCGGACAGCACGACATAGAGCCAGCCCCTCCGCATCCCGATCCGTCGCGCCTCGACGATGATGAACACGCTCCCCGCGATCGCCACGATCAGGAGATCGACCGTGATCGATGACACCGCCGGACCGCTGCCGACGAGATCGCCGACGAAGTCCACCATCTGCGTGATGGCCAGCACGTTGAACGTCCAGGTGCCGATGAGACCGACCACCGCCAGCACGAGATAGACGACGGCGAGGGGTGTCCAGTGGCGGTTCATGCCGCCATGATCTCACTCCACGGTCGTCGTGGACCTCGCCGCGCGCTTCTCGCGGGACGAGGCGATCAGGCTGGCGACGGTCGCGATGGTCATCGAGGCGAGGATCACGCCGAGGGAGACCATGTTGCTGATGTCGGGCACCCACTCGACGTGCTCGCCGCCGTTGATGAACGGCAGCTCGTTGACGTGCAGAGCGTGCAGGATCAGCTTGACGCCGATGAAACCGAGGATGACGGCGATGCCGTAGTGCAGGTAGCGCAGACGGTCGAGCAGGTCGCCGAGCAGGAAGTAGAGCTGTCGCAGCCCCATCAGCGCGAAGATGTTGGCTGAGAAGACGAGGAAGCCGTTGGTGGTGATCTCGAAGATCGCGGGGATCGAGTCGATCGCGAAGATCAGGTCGGTGACACCGATGGTGATGAAGACGATCACCATGGGCGTCCACATGCGCTTGCCGTCGACCGTGGTGCGGATCTTGGACCCGTCGTACGTCTCGCTGATGTCGACGCGGCGACGCAGCAGGCGGACGATGAAGTTCTCGCGCTGCACCTCGCCCTCGTGATCGCCGTCCGGCATGGCCTGACGGATCGCCGTCCAGATGAGGAAGGCGCCGAAGATGTAGAAGATCGGCGAGAAGTTCTCGACGATCGCGACACCGGCGAGGATGAACAGGCCGCGCAGGATGAGCGCGATGATGATGCCGACCATGAGCACCTGCTGCTGCAGCCGCCGCGGCACGGCGAACTGGGCCATGATCAGGACGAAGACGAACAGGTTGTCGATGGAGAGGCTGTATTCCAACGCCCATCCGGTGATGAAGTCACCCGCGTTCTGCCAACCTCCGACATTGCCGAGGAGCACCGCGAACAGCAGCGCGAGCCCGACGTAGAAGACCACCCAGAGAGTGGACTCCTTCGTCGACGGGATGTGCGGCCGCAGCCGGATGAGGAGCAGGTCGCCGATCAGGATGATCGTGAGGACGACCATCGAGGTGATCTCGAACCAGACGGGGATTTCCAAGGGCGCACTGCACCTTTCGCGGAGGGGTCGGGAATGAGTCGAAAGTCTCTCCCCCGCACACAGGTGCGGCGCGCGCCCGGAGCAGCGATGACGGTGCTCGTGATGACGTTACGCGCGGATTCGGGATACTCCCTCTCGCCCGGGCAATGCTACCGGAGCCGTGGCATCAGTGGGAACGGATGTCGTCGGAAACTCCCTGCGGCCCGCACGCAATCCCCTGCACCGGATCTGAGACGATGGGGCATCGATCGACACTCTCCTCGTGAGAGACCGAACGGAACCAGGATGCCCCTGCAGACAACTGATCAGAGATGGGCGGCGCAGGCCGCGGCCGGCGACGAGAACGCCTTTCGCGAGCTGTACCGCGCACACGTGCGTCCCGTGTACTGGATCGCGCAGGGCATCCTCGCCTCGCCGTCCGACGCCGAGGATGTGACCCAGGAGACGTTCGTCGTCGCCTGGCGGAAGATCCCCGACCTCGAGCTCCAGGGCGAGTCGATCCTGCCGTGGCTGGCCACGATCTGCCGATTCCAGGCAGCAAACCGGCTCCGTCAGCGTCGGCGCGATCAGGCGCACACCGCCGAGGCCGTGGACGAGACCCTGCTGCCGGATACGGTGAGCGTCGAGGAGCAGGTCATCACGGCCGAGCTGGCGGCGCGGATAGCCCGAGAAGTGGGCACGTTGAGCGAACTCGATCGTGAGATCTTCCGTCTGTGCGCGTCTGAGGGCTATGCCTATCAGGCGGCTGCGGAAGAGCTCGGGGTGACCCACGCCGTCGTCAGGAACCGTCTCTCTCGAGTACGCACGCAGTTGCGTGGCGCCGTGACGGAAGTGAGAGACGCATGAACGACAAGACCAGCGGCAGCGACCTGCCCGCCCTCTCGGACGAGGCGATCGCCCGTATCGAAGACGCCGTCTTCGCCGAGATTTCTTGACGATGTACTTGAACTTGAGAATGTCGTCCGCCGCGTGGACCATGGTGTCGAAGCGGTAGTTGA
>NZ_JAGYWT010000366.1:0-2546 GCF_019279095.1 Microbacterium sp. BF1
GGCGGCGCTCGCCGACTCCGTTGACTAACTGACCGATCGTTCGGTTAGTATGAGCGGGTCGGATGTCGCAGGTGCGACGTCCGACCCGCTCGACGAGGAGGTCGACGATGACACAAGCGACGACGCAGGCGACCGACGCCGTGCGACCCAATCGCGCCATGATGGAGCGCGACCGCGCCTCGGCCTCGTTGGGCCTGGTCGTCGAACGCGACGATCCGGGGCATGCGGTCGTCTCGATGCGCGTGCGGGATGACATGACCAACGGCTTCCAGATCACCCACGGCGGATTCGTCTTCGCCCTGGCCGACACCGCCTTCGCGATCGCGTGCAACGAAGACGATCGGGTCACGGTCGCCGCCGGAGCGGACATCTCCTTCCTCAAGCCGACCGTCTCCGGCCAGACGCTCACCGCGACCGCGATCCGGCGATCGCGCACCGGACGCTCCGGCATCTACGACGTGACCGTCGTCGACGAGCAGGGCGACCCCGTCGCCGAGTTCCGCGGGCGTTCCCGCACCACCAGCCAGACCTTCTGACCCCCTGGAGTCCCCCGTGTCGATGACGACCGCAGCATCCCCCCGTGTCCGCCCGCCCGCAGCCGCCGAGCTCGATGCCGAAGAGCGCATGGGTCGCGACGAGATCGCCGCGCTCCAGCTCGCCCGACTGCAGCAGACCGTGCGCCACGCCTACGCGAACGTGCCTCTCTACACGCGCAAACTCGATGAGGCGGGGGTGCGTCCGGAAGACATCCGTACCCTCGACGACGTGCAGCTGCTGCCCTTCACGACCAAGGAGGATCTGCGCGAGACCTACCCGTTCGGGATGTTCGCGGTGCCGATGTCCGACGTCGCCCGCATCCACGCCTCCAGCGGCACCACGGGGCGACCCACGGTCGTCGGTTACACGCGGGGCGACCTCGACAGGTGGGCTTCGCTGGTGGCGCGCTCGCTGCGTGCGAGCGGGATCCGCCGCGGGATGAAGGTGCACAACGCCTACGGTTACGGGCTGTTCACCGGCGGTCTCGGCGCGCACGCGGGCATCGAAGCGCTCGGAGCGACCGCCATCCCCATGTCCGGCGGCCAGACCGCCCGCCAGGTGCAGCTCATCCTCGACTTCGAGCCGGATGCGATCCTGTGCACGCCGAGCTACCTCCTCACGATCGCCGACGCGATGGCTGCGCAGGGCGTCGACCCGCGCTCCACGTCGTTGAAGGTCGCGGTGCTGGGCGCCGAGCCGTGGTCGAACGAGATGCGTCACGAGCTCGAACAGCGTCTGGGGATCGACGCCCTCGACATCTACGGGCTCAGCGAGGTCATGGGGCCGGGGGTGGGCAATGAGTGCCTCGAGACCAAGGACGGTCCGCATCTGTGGGAGGACCACTTCCTGCCGGAGATCATCGACGGGGACAGCGGGGCGGCGCTGCCGGGCGGCGAACTCGGCGAGCTCGTCTTCACCTCCCTCACCAAGGAGGCGTTCCCCGTGATCCGCTATCGCACCCGCGATCTCACCCGACTGCTGCCGGGGACCGCGCGTCCGGGGATGCGACGGATGGAGAAGATCACCGGTCGCAACGACGACATGATCATCCTGCGCGGTGTGAACCTGTTCCCCACGCAGATCGAGGAGCTGGTCCTGGGGATCGAGCAGCTGACCCCGCACTTCATCCTCGAGCTGTCGAAGGAAGGACGGATGGACACGCTGAAGGTGCGCATCGAGCGCCACCCCGACCTGTCCGTGGAGACCTGCCAGAGCGCGGCGGAGGTGCTCGCGCAGCGGATCAAGATCTTCGTGGGATCGACCGTCGCGGTGCAGCTCGCCGAGCCGGGGACGCTGCCTCGGAGCGAGGGGAAGTACAAGCGGGTGTACGACCTGCGGTGACGACCAGCGACACCGCGGTCGCCTCGCGGCCGATGCTCCGGTGTGCACGCCCCATCGGGTGCGAGACTGTGGGGTGATGTCCGAGATGCAGAGCACACGACGAGGCCGCCCCGGGTACGACCAGCAGGGGATCCTCGGTGTCGCCGTCGCCGCCTTCAACGAATACGGGTACGACGCCACGTCGATCGGCATGCTCGCCGAGCGGCTCGGTCTGTCGAAGTCGGCGATCTACCATCACTTCGGCTCGAAGGACGAGATCCTCGACCTCGCTCTCGACGCGGCCCTGAGCGGCCTCGAGGCCGTCGTGGAGAACCCGCTTCCCGAATCGGCCCAGGGGCCGGCTGCACCCAGCGCTGTCGACAGGCTCGAGCACGTGCTCCGCGGCGCCGTCCGTGTGCTCGTCGACCAGCTGCCGGCTGTGACGCTGCTGCTGCGCGTGCGGGGGAACACCGATGTGGAGCGTAAGGCGCTGATCCGCAGGCGGGCCTTCGACCGTCGGATCACCGCGCTCGTGTGGGAGGCGCAGAGCGAAGGCGCGCTGCGTGCCGACATCGATGCGAGCGTCGTCGCGCGACTCGTGTTCGGGATGATCAACTCGATCGTCGAGTGGTACCGCCCCGGCGGACGCGAGGGCGCCGACCGTCTCGCCGACGATGTGGTCGCCCTCG
>NZ_JAGYWT010000367.1:0-2521 GCF_019279095.1 Microbacterium sp. BF1
AGGTCGGGAGCGGTGATGCGGGGAGGGGCGGGGGACTCGGGGGTGCGGGCCATGCTTCGAGCGTAGGGTGCGCCGGCGACATCGCTCCCGGCGCGCGGGAGGCCGGGGCCAGGAGAGCAGAGGAGCGTCCTGAGGGTGTACGCACGCGTACACTGGACACACGAGTATCGATCCGGCCATCACCGGGGAGCTCTCGGAAGAACGGCGTCGCCTTCGGGAAGCGCTCAGTAGAACCGAGCGGGGCAGGCCCGTCACAGCCGCAGTGAGAGTGGTCGCGTCGTAAGGCGTGGCACGCGAGGTGGTACCGCGGTCCGCGAGGATCGTCCTCGCAGGAGCATCCGCCACGACGACCACTGCGAGACACGATGACCTACCCCCGTTCCTCCTTCGGCCCCGCCGCCGATTCCGTCGCGCCCAGCCCCCGCTTCCCGCAGATCGAGGAGGAGGTGCTCGCGTTCTGGAAGACGGACGACACCTTCCGCGCCTCGATCGCGCAGCGTGAGGGCTCACCCGAATGGGTGTTCTACGACGGGCCTCCGTTCGCGAACGGCCTGCCGCACTACGGCCACCTGCTCACCGGGTACGCGAAGGACGTGTTCCCGCGCTTCCAGACCATGACCGGCCACAAGGTCGATCGTGTCTTCGGGTGGGACACGCACGGGCTGCCGGCCGAGCTCGAGGCCATGAAGCAGCTCGGGATCACCGAGAAGGCCGAGATCGAGGAGATGGGCATCGACGTCTTCAACGCGAAGGCGAAGAGCTCGGTCCTGACCTACACGCACGAGTGGCAGGACTACGTCACCCGTCAGGCGCGCTGGGTCGACTTCGAGCGCGGGTACAAGACACTCGACCTCGGCTACATGGAGAGCGTGCTGTGGGCGTTCAAGACCCTCTACGACAAGGGCCTCGCCTACGAGGGATACCGCGTGCTGCCGTACTGCTGGCGCGATGAGACTCCGCTCAGCGCCCACGAGCTGCGCATGGACGACGACGTCTACCAGATGCGTCAGGACCCGTCCGTCACGGTCACCTTCCCGCTGACGGGAGCCAAGGCGGAAGCGCTCGGTCTCACCGGCGTCCGCGCCCTCGCCTGGACGACCACGCCCTGGACCCTGCCGACCAACCTCGCGCTCGCCGTGGGCCCGGAGATCGAGTACGTCGTGCTCCCCGCCGGTCCGAACGGTGCGGCCGACGTGCACCAGGCCGCAGGGACCACGGATGCCGCTATCGAGTCCTCCGCGCACCGCTACCTGCTCGCCCGTCAGCTCGTCGGCGGATACGCCAAGGACCTCGGCTACGAGAGCACCGAAGAGGCTCTCGCGGCCGTCGACGCCACGGTCCGCGGCGCCGAGCTGCAGGATGTGACGTACGACCGGCTGTTCGACTACTACGCCGACACCGAGACCTACGGGACCGAGAACGCCTGGCGCATCCTGGTCGACGACTACGTCACCGTCAGCGACGGCACCGGCATCGTCCACCAGGCCCCGGCCTACGGTGAGGACGACCAGCGGGTCGCCGGCGCCGCCGGGATCCCCACGATCCTGTCCCTCGACGACGGCGGACGCTTCCTCCCGAACGTCACCGATGTGGCGGGCGACCTGTGGATGGAGGCGAACACGCCGCTCGTGCGCCTGATCCGCGACAACGGTCGTCTGATCCGCCTGCAGAGCTACGAGCACTCCTACCCGCACTGCTGGCGCTGCCGGAACCCCCTGATCTACAAGGCCGTCTCGAGCTGGTTCATCCGCGTGACGGACATCAAGGACGACCTGCTCGCGAACAACGAGCAGATCACGTGGGTGCCGGAGAACGTCAAGCACGGGCAGTTCGGCAAGTGGCTCGAGGGCGCGCGCGACTGGTCGATCAGCCGCAACCGCTACTGGGGTTCGCCGATCCCGATCTGGAAGAGCGACGACCCGGAGTACCCGCGTGTCGACGCCTACGGCTCGCTGGAGGACCTCGAGCGCGACTTCGGCACGTTGCCGCGCAACCCCGAGGGCGAGATCGACCTGCACCGGCCGTACATCGACGACCTCACGCGCCCGAACCCCGACGACCCCACCGGCAAGAGCACGATGCGCCGCATCGAAGACGTCTTCGACGTGTGGTTCGACTCGGGCTCGATGCCCTATGCGCAGGTGCACTACCCGTTCGAGAACCAGGAGTGGTTCGACTCGCACTCGCCGGCCGACTTCATCGTCGAGTACATCGGCCAGACCCGCGGATGGTTCTACGTCATGCACGTGCTGTCGACCGCGCTGTTCGATCGCCCCGCGTTCACGGGTGTCAGCTGCCACGGCATCGTGCTCGGCAGCGACGGCTACAAGATGTCGAAGTCGCTGCGCAACTACCCCGACGTCTCCGAGGTGCTCGACCGCGACGGCTCCGACGCGATGCGCTGGTTCCTGATGTCGAGCTCGGTGCTGCGCGGAGGCAACCTCGCTGTCACCGAGGAGGGCATCCGCTCGGGCGTCCGCGAATTCCTGCTGCCGCTGTGGAACTCGTGGTACTTCTTCGC
>NZ_JAGYWT010000368.1:0-2496 GCF_019279095.1 Microbacterium sp. BF1
GCAGGCTGCGCCACGGGATCAACCGACGCCGGCTCCGGCAGTGACGGATCGTCCGAGGACGAGGTCGTCAAGATCGGCGTCGTCGGCAAGGGCGACGAGCAGTGGCCGGCGTTCGTCGATGCCGCAGATGAACACATCTCCCACCCGAGACTCGTAGACCATCTCCTCGTCGAGCTCGCCCACGCGTGCTCCGGTCGTCTCGCCGGCGACGAAGACCCCGAACAGGCCGCGGTCGGGGATGGTGCCGCCACTGGTCACCGCGATGCGCTGCGCACCGGGGCGTCCGGTCAAGGTGCCGGCGTCGCGATCCCACACCAGTCGCGGCCGCAGCTCCGCGAACTCGTCGGAGGGGAAGCGCCCGGCGAGCAGGTCGAGAGTCGCCTCGTAGGCCGAACGCGGAAGGGCCTGGAAGGGTGCCGACCGGCGGACCGTCTCGAACCACTCCTCCACGCCGATGGCGCCGAGCGCGCTCGCCGCAACCGTCTGCTGGGCCAGGATGTCGAGCGGGTTGCGCGGCACCTGGATGGCCTCGATCTTGCCCGCCAGCATCCGCTCGGTCACGATCGCGGTGTGCAGCACGTCGCCGCGATGCTTCGGGAAGAGCGCGGCGCGACTGATCTCGCCCACCTGGTGCCCAGCGCGGCCGACGCGCTGCAGGCCCGAAGCGGCGGACGGGGGTGCCTCGACCTGGATCACGAGGTCGACCGCACCCATGTCGATGCCGAGTTCGAGACTGCTCGTCGCCACGACGCAGCGCAGCACCCCCGACTTCAGCTCCTCTTCGACCTGAGCTCTCTGCTCCTTCGAGACCGACCCGTGGTGCGCCTTCGCGAGCACGGGATCGGCGCCCGCGGTGGCTCCGGCCTGCGCCATCATGGCGGCGGGTATGGTCGCCGCCGGCAGCTCGATGCCGATGCGCTCGGAGTAGATCTCGTTCAGTCGGCCCGTCAGGCGCTCGGCGAGCCGGCGGGAGTTGGCGAACACGATCGTCGAGTTGTTCTGCAGGATGCGGTCGACGATCGCCTCCTCGACATGCGGCCAGACGGATCCGGTGACCTCGGAGTATTCGGCATCGGCCGCATCCCCTGGCACACCGGGAGGGGGCGGCGGGTTGGTCATGTCGTCCATCGGCACGACCACGCCGAGCTCGAAGGTCTTGGATGCGGGAGGTGCGACGATCTCGACCGGAGCCGACCCGCCGAGGAACCGCGCGACCTCGTCGATCGGACGTACCGTGGCCGAGAGCCCGATGCGCTGCGCCGGCTTCTCGATGCCGTTCGCGCGGCGCAGGGCGTCGAGACGCTCGAGACTCACGGCGAGGTGTGCGCCGCGCTTGGTGGCGGCGACGGCGTGCACCTCGTCGATGATCACGGTGTGCACCCCGCGCAGGGTCTCGCCCGCCCGGCTCGTGAGCATGAGGTAGAGCGACTCGGGGGTCGTGATGAGGATGTCGGGCGGATCTGACACGAGCTTGCGCCGGTCGCTCGAGGTCGTGTCGCCCGATCGCACGCCGACCGTCACCGCAGGCGAGGGCACTCCGAGCCGTCTCGCCGACTGCCCGATGCCGATGAGCGGGGAGCGGAGGTTGCGCTCGACGTCGACGCCGAGCGCCTTCAGCGGGGAGATGTAGAGGATGCGCGTGCGCGGCTCGCCCTTCGCAGGCGCGGAGGTCTCTGCCATGCGCTCGCGGAACACGCTGTCGATCGCCCACAGGAAGGCCGAGAGCGTCTTGCCCGAGCCGGTCGGGGCCACCACGAGGGCGTGCTTGCCTGCGGAGATCGCGTCCCACGCGCCCGCCTGAGCGGGAGTGGGCGCGGGAAAGGCACCCCGGAACCAGTCCTGCGTCGCGGGGGTGAAGCGGTCGAGCACATCGCTCATCCCTCCATCTTCGTGCAGGCCGGGGACATCGGGGTCGTGACGATGTCGGCGGAGGGCGACCTCGACACCTTCATCGAGGTCGCCGAGGTCTGTCCGGCAGAGCAGGCCACCTGCGCCGGGGCGTCGTACCGCAGTAGGACGCCCCGGCGCAGTGGGCACTTCGGGCCGACGCGACGGGGCGGCCTGCGCTCATACCGTCTCCCTATGCCCACCGGAAACACCGTCTCCCATCCCGCAGGAACCGCGTTGCGCGTCATCGCCTCGATCGTCGGAAGCGTGGTCGTCGCCGTCGCGCTGAGCATCATCTGGATCGCCAGGTTGAGCATCGATCGGGTCCTGTACGTGAGTGGTCTCGGCGCGGACGGTGAGCCGACGGCCGGATGGTTCGAACTCGCGCTGCTCCTGCTCGTCGTCGGGGGCTTCGCTGTGGCCTGGGCCGCGCGCGGGCTGCGCTCCACGGTGCCGTGGCTGAGCGTCTGGTCGCCGTCGTTCTCGGTGGCGATGGCGTCGTCGCTGTTCCTGGTGGCCTCGCAGGTCACGTGCACGACCGGATGCCCGCTGCCGGTCGGGCCCGCGTTCACGTGGCAGGACCTCGTGCACACGACCGTCGCCGTTCTC
>NZ_JAGYWT010000369.1:0-2492 GCF_019279095.1 Microbacterium sp. BF1
CCATGACCAGCCCGTTGAGCGCGAAGAAGACCTGCCCCGCCACCCCGTACTCGGCGACGTCGGTCGGCGTCCCGTACTGCGCGAGCACGTAGCGCTGCGAGCCCACCGCGATCGGGTACGTGACCATCTGGGCGAGCATCGGCCAGCCGACGTCCATGACCCGGACCCCGGGCACGCGACGCCAGCGCAGCAGCACCCGGAGGGCGTCCGGGATGAGCGGCGCCGTCGACCGCGTCACGAGCAGGAAGCCGATGATCGCCGTCAGCAGGGAAGCCGCGTACGAGGCGACGGCCAGGAACGAGTCGAAGTCGCGTCCGCCGAAGGTGAGCATGAGCCACACCCCGGCCAGGGTGACCGGCGAGATGAGGCCCTGCACGAGGATCACGAGATGATTGCGGCGCTGCCCGAGGAGGATGCGGAACCACACGCCGAGCGTCACGGTGAGGCTGAACAGCGTGATGCACAGGAAGGCGGCGAGCGGGGCGCCGGGGATCGCTCCCGCGTCGCCGAACAGCGCACGCCATCCGCCCGTCACCAGCAGAACGGTGTTGATGACCATGAGTGCCGAGGCGAACATCAGGAGGATGCGTCCGACCGAGGTCACCTGCAGTCGGAGCTTCCGGTCCGTGCGCACGTCATCGCTCGTCGCGACCGCGTTGACGAGCACCGCTCCGCTGCCGAGGTCGGTGAAGGTCAGCAGCGAGGGGATGGTGATCAGCAGCGTGTAGAGCGCGTAGTGATCGACGTCGGTCTCACCCAGGATCATCCGCGTCGTGATGACGCCGCACACGAGGGAGATGACCATCGTCACGGCGCGCGCGCCGAGAGCCAGCAACGAGTTCATGGCGGCTAACCGCGGGCGTTCCGTCGTGCGAGACGCGGGCGCAGGCCCTTGCCGCGCTCGTCGGTGTAGTACGGGTTCTTCGCGGCGCCGCGCACTCCGTTGAGCACGATCCCGACGACGGGCGTCCTGGTCGATTCGAGGGACGACAGCGCACGGGCGAGGTCGGTCCCCTTCGTGCGATTCGCCCGGACGACGAAGAGGGTGCCGTCGGCCATGGTCGACAGCCACAGAGCGTCGCTCACCGACAGCACGGGCGCCGTGTCCAGGATGACGTAGTCGTACTTCTCCCTTGCCTCGTCCACCACTCGGTGCAGTTCCCCGCTGGAGAGGAGCTGACCCGGGTTCGGCGGCTGGGCGCCGGCGGTGAGGATGTCGAGCCCGGGGCGTCCCCACTGCTGCACGGCCTCATCGAGCTCGATGTCGCCGATCAGCACCGTCGTCAGACCGACCGATCCTTCGAGCTGGGTGTATCGCGCGGTGCTGGGCCGACGCAGATCCGCCTCGATGAACAGGACGGAGCGTCCGCCCTCGGCCAGCGTCAGGGCGAGTCCGAGTCCGACCGACGACTTGCCCTCCTGCGCCGAGCACGAGGTGACCAGGATCACCCGACGGTTCTTGTCGACGTCGACGAACTTCAGGCTGGCCGACACCTGGCGCATCGCCTCGGCGACGCGGCCGTCCGGCTGTGCGCGGATGATGCGCGCCAGGGTCTGGTTGTCCGCCGCCTCGGGGATCTCTCCGAGAACGGGGACCTCGGTGATCTCCTCGAGCGCACCGGCGGTGGCGACCCTCGTCGCGAAACGCCGACGCAGGATCGCGAAGACGACGCCGGCGACGAGTCCGGCGGCGACGCCGAGCGCCACGTTGTTGCGCGTGTTCGGGGAGATCGGGACGGTGGGTGTCCGCGCGGGCGAGATCGTCTCGATGCGCACGGCCGGCTTCTCGTCGGCACCGAGCGGAGAGACGTTGCCGACCGCGACGGCGAGCTCGCTCGCGATCGCGTTGGCGGTCTCCTGCGCGCTCTCCCCGCTCGTGTCGGTGACGCCGATCTCGATCACGACGGTGTTGAGCGGCACGTTCACGTCGACCCGGCGGGCGAGCCGGTTCGGCGTCTCGTCCAGACCCACCTCTTCGATCACCGGGTCGAGAACGGTCGGCGAGACGACAAGGAGCGTGTAGGTCTGCACGAGGCTCTGCACGTAGTTCGACCCCTGCAGCAGCTCGCTCGTGCTCTCGCCGCGCGTCGGGATGACCATGACCTGCGCCTCGGCGCGGTACTCCGGGTCGACGAGCTGGGAGTAGCCGTAGGCGGCCCCGCCCCCGAGAAGCATGAGAACGATGATCACGACCCAGTGGCTCCTGAGCGACTGGAAGTAGTCCTGCAGTGTCATGTGTCCCCGTCCCCCTCGGCACGACTGCGCGATGGTCCGCGGTGCCTCACAGCACCCCATTATCGCCTATGTTGGAAGCGAGGGCCGGTGATGCCGGTTCCGCATCGAGGGGAACACGTGACGCACAGGCTCATCTTCGTCTGCGAGGCGAACATCTGCCGGTCGCCGCTGATGGAGCAGGCTCTCCGCGCGCGCGTCGGCGCGGAGTCCTGGGAGATCAGCAGCGCGGGCACGCGCGTCGGTCCGGGGGACCTGCC
>NZ_JAGYWT010000037.1:0-10241 GCF_019279095.1 Microbacterium sp. BF1
CTTCGTCGTGGGGAATTCCCAGGCCATGCGAACAGCCTGGATCGAGGACATGCTGTCTCTCATCCCCCAGATCGCCTTTCTCATTGCGCTGCCCTTCGTCCGCCGTAGGCCCACTGTCAACCACCCCACCTGGGGCGTCGACGCATCGACCACCAGGTCGGCGCCGTCGAGTTCGGAGAGATCACTCGAGGAGGTGAGCACGCGGCTCACCTCGAAGCCTTCGAGCTCGTCGATCACCGCACGGATGATCGAGCCGAGTTTCCCGGTTCCGCCGACGAGTGCTACCTGCGTGGTCATGCGCTCAGTCTATTTCGCGGGCGACCGAGTCAGGCCCGGGGCGCGCGGGTCCGTCACGCAGTCGTCCGCCGCGAGCGGTCGGCTCAGACCAGGAGCGCGTCGGGGATGCCCGTGCGCAGTTCGACCGGAAGATGCCCTGTGTCGTTGTGGGTGAGCAGCGTCCACGGGCGCCCCTGCTTCTGGGCGATGACGGTCAGGCCGCAGTGCGACTGGTTCAGCGTCATCCATCGCCATTCGGGGGCGGCCAGCACCTCGCGGACGAACCAGGAGATGACGAAGTTGTGCGTGATGAGCACCTCGTGCACGTCGCCGGTCTTGCGCACGAGGAACTCGTTCACGGCATCGGACATCTGCGCCCGGCCCGCCTCGATCTCCGCCTCGGTGATGGAGCCGAAGAACGGCTCGAACACGGACGGGGTCTCATCGGTCATACCGGTGGGCACGCAGTCGAACAGCAGTGCGGTCGGCTCCGGGTCGACCGACGGCAGACGAGCCGCGATCGCCCGCGCCGTCTCGTTGGCGCGCAGCAGAGGCGAATGCCAGACCGCATCGAGAGGAAGCCCCGACAGCCGGTCGGCGATCAACTCCGCCTGACGCTGTCCCCGAGGGGAGAGGGGTCCGTCGGCGAGACCATGCTCTGCATCCTGATGTTCACCGTGTCTGACCAGATATATGTAGTGCGTCACAACTCGCTCGCTTCATCGCCAGCATCCGCCGGGCCTCCCTTCCACCCTATGTCACGGGTGGGACGATGCTCAGTTCCCTGCCCGGGTGAGCTCGGCGACCTGGCTGCGTGAGAGCGACACGCCGGCTCCCTGCATGAGCTCGTCGACGTGATCGCTCGCGAAGGCGTTCACGATGGGGGCGGCGATCGTGCGCTGAGCGAGCAGCCACGCGATGGAGACCGCCGCGACGGGAGCGCTCACCTCTTCGGCGACCTGATCGAGCGCCCGCAGGATCTTGATCCCGCGACGGTTGAGATGCCCGCGCAGCTGTTCGCCCCGCACACCGCGTGAGGTCAGCGCCTTGCTGCGGTGTCGCCCGGAGAGGAAACCGTGCTCGAGCGCATGGGAGGGCGTCACGGCGAGGTTCTGCGCACCGGCGACGAGTCGAAGATCGCCTTCGAACGGCTGGCGACGAACAAGGTTGTACGGCGCGTCGATCACCTGGATGCGCGGATAGCCGGCCGAAGCGAGGATACGGGCCTCCACCAGACGCTCCGGCGCGAAGCCGAAGGCACCCAGGGCACCGATCTTCCCGGCCTCGGTCATCCATTCGACGGTCGCCAGCGTGTCCTCGAGGTTGGTGGTCGCATCGAGCGTGGCATCGAGATAGAGGACGTCGATGCGATCGACACCCAGCCTCGTCAGAGAACCCTCGACCGCGCGCACGAGGTTGACCGAGCCGAGACCCGGGTTGTCGGCATGCGCCCCGACCCGGACGCTGACGACGCTGCGATCACGTTGCCCCCGCGAACGCAGCCACTGCCCGATGATGTGCTCGCTGCGCCCGCCGGAGAAGCCGTCGGCGGTGTGGATCGCGTTGCCGCCGAACTCCACGTAGCGGTCGAGAATGCCGTGGCTGGTCTCGAGATCGACGTTCCAGCCGAATTCCGCAGCACCCAGCATGAGCGGGAACGTCTCGAAGCCGGTTTCGCCGAGGGCGACACGGATGGTCTCCCCTATGCCGGGACCGACGATCGGGATGGGTGCAGAGGGATGCTCGGCGACACCCTGTCGGGCGCGTTCATCCGACGCTCCTGCGCCTACGCTGAACAACCGCATACTCTCTCACCCCCGCATCGATCGGTGCGTGCCGACCTGCGTACCTGCTGGATCTGCACCCCCCGGTGCGTACTTCGAGAGTAGGCGAATTCGCCGAACGTCCCGACCAATCCAGGGAACGGCGCGGAAACGTCCGATAACGATTTGATCACACCACGGCGCGACAGAACCCGGGCCCCTCCTGTGCGGAGGAACCCGGGTTCCGGTTCAGAGCGTGCGCTTACTCGGCGGCAGCGTCCTCTGCGGGCGCTGCGTCAGCGGCCGGAGCGTCGTCGAGGACGGGCTCGAGCGAGAGCTTGCCACGGTCGTCGATCTTCGTGATCTTCACGAGGATCTTCTGGCCGACCGAGAGCACGTCATCGACGTTCTCGACCCGCTTGCCACCGGCGAGCTTGCGCACCTCGGTGACGTGGAGCAGGCCGTCCTTGCCCGGGAGCAGCGAGACGAACGCACCGAAGGTGGCGATCTTCACGACGGTTCCGAGGAACTGCTCGCCGATCTCCGGATTAGTCGGGTTGGCGATCGCGTTGACCTGGGCACGAGCGGCCTCGGCCGACGGACCATCGGTCGCGCCGATGTAGACGGTGCCGTCCTCCTCGATGGAGATCTGCGCACCGGTCTCGTCCTGGATCGCGTTGATCGTCTTGCCCTTCGGGCCGATCAGCTCGCCGATCTTGTCGACGGGGATCTGCACGCTGATGACGCGGGGCGCGGTGGGCGCCATCTCGTCAGGAGCGTCGATCGCGGCGTTCAGGACGTTGAGGATCGTCAGACGAGCGTCACGGGCCTGGGTCAGCGCGCCGGTGAGCACCGACGTCGGGATGCCGTCGAGCTTCGTGTCCAGCTGGATGGCCGTGACGAACTCACTGGTACCCGCGACCTTGAAGTCCATGTCGCCGAGAGCATCCTCGGCACCCAGGATGTCGGTCAGCGCGGCGTAACGGGTCTCACCGTTGACCTCGTCGGAGACGAGACCCATGGCGATACCGGCGACGGCCGCACGCAGCGGCACACCAGCGTTGAGCAGCGACAGCGTCGATGCACAGACGGAACCCATCGAGGTGGAACCGTTGGAACTCAGCGCCTCGGACACCTGACGGATCGCGTACGGGAACTCCTCGCGGCTCGGCAGAACCGGCACGAGCGCGCGCTCGGCGAGGAAGCCGTGCCCGATCTCGCGACGCTTCGGCGAACCCACGCGGCCGGTCTCACCGGTCGAGTAGGGCGGGAAGTTGTAGTGGTGCATGTAGCGCTTGCTCGTGACGGGCGACAGCGAGTCGATCTGCTGCTCCATCTTGAGCATGTTCAGCGTGGTGACACCCAGGATCTGGGTCTCGCCGCGCTGGAAGATCGCGGAGCCGTGCACGCGCGGGATGACCTGCACCTCGGCGTCGAGCGGACGGATGTCCGCGAGTCCGCGACCGTCGATGCGAGCGCCCTCGGTGAGGATGCGTCCGCGGACGATCTTCTTCGTGACGGACTTGTACGCGGCGGAGAACTCGAGCGGAGCCGCAGCCGGGAGCGAACCCGCCTCTGTGGCCTCGATGAGCTCTGCCTTGACACGGTCCTTGATCGCATCGTCAGCGGTCTGACGCTCGACCTTGTCGGCGATCTGGTAGACGTCGCTGAGCTCGGCGAACGCGCGCTCGGAGACGAAGCTGTAGACCTCATCGCTGTATGCCGGGAAGACCGGGTACACGCCCGGCTCCTTCGACGCGGTGGCGGCGAGCTCGGCCTGAGCCTTGACGAGCTGCGCGATGAAGGGCTTCGATGCCTCGAGGCCCTGGGCCACGACAGCCTCATCGGGCTTGGTGGCGCCGGCCTTGATCAGGTTCCAGCTGCCCTCGGTGGCCTCAGCCTCGACCATCATGATGGCGACGTCTTCCGAGCCATCGGACTTGGTGACGACGCGACCGGCGACGATCAGGTCGAACACAGCCTCACTGACCTGCTCCGCGTTCGGGAACGCGACCCACTGGTCGGCGTGCTCGCCCTGGCCGGGGATGAACGCGAGGCGCACACCGGCGACGGGGCCGGAGAACGGCAGACCCGAGATCTGGGTCGACGCGGAAGCCGCATTGATCGCGAGCGCGTCGTAGAACTCGCCCGGTGCGATCGACATGACGGTGATGACGACCTGGACCTCATTGCGCAGTCCGTCGACGAACGACGGGCGCAGCGGGCGGTCGATCAGACGGCAGACCAGGATCGCCTCGGTGGAGGGACGACCCTCACGGCGGAAGAACGAGCCCGGGATCTTGCCGGCAGCGTAGGAACGCTCCTCGACGTCGACCGTCAGCGGGAAGAAGTCGAAGCCTTCGCGCGGGTGCTTCCCTGCGCTGGTGGCCGAGAGGAGCATGGTCTCGCCGTCGAGGTACGCGGCGACTGCGCCCTGAGCCTGCTGCGCGAGGCGGCCGGTCTCGAAGCGGATGGTGCGGGTGCCGAAGCGGCCGTTGTCGAGAACGGCCTCGGTGGCGGTGATTTCAGGACCTTCCAAGAGGTCTCTCCTTCTTTGTTTAGACTCGCGAATCCATGTGAC
This sequence comes from Microbacterium sp. BF1, assembly GCF_019279095.1. Taxonomy (NCBI): domain Bacteria; kingdom Bacillati; phylum Actinomycetota; class Actinomycetes; order Micrococcales; family Microbacteriaceae; genus Microbacterium; species Microbacterium sp. BF1. The sequence continues at coordinate 4,621 of NZ_JAGYWT010000037.1, forward strand.
GCGCGAGCGTGTTCAAAGGAGCGGAACGGAAGGGTTCGGGCGCGCGGGCACTCCCGCGAATCTCGCCTGCGCTGGCCACCAGTAGAAAGCCACCCGACACGCGCCGAGGAACCCACCACAGGGGACCAGCTTCTCCGCCGATCGCTCCATGAGTCGATGTGAAATTGTGCAGTTGACACACGTCAACCTCATTCACCCTACCAGCGCGGACCTCGAATCCTGCGCGTCGTCACGCATCGCGGATACGACATCGGCCGGTCACAGCCCGTTCACCGCGCGGATGCTCCAGCGTGGGGAGCACCCGCTGTGGTGGAGCCATGCGCTTGTCAGTGATCGGCTGCGGGTACCTCGGTGCCGTGCACGCCGCCGCCATGGCCTCGATCGGACACGACGTCATCGGCATCGACGTCGATGAGCAGAAGGTGAGCGCTCTGGCCGCCGGATCGGCGCCATTCTTCGAGCCGCGGCTCTCGGAGCTCCTCGCCGACGGCCTGAGCTCGGGACGGCTGCGCTTCAGCAGCCGGATGGCGGACGCCTCGGGTGCGCAGGTGCACTTCCTCGCCGTCGGGACCCCTCAGATTCCTGGAGGTCACGCCGCGGACCTCCACTACGTCCACGCGGCGCTCGACGGCCTGCTCCCCCACCTGCGTGCGGGAGACGTGGTGGCGGGCAAGTCGACCGTGCCGGTGGGAACCGCCGCAGGACTGGCGGAGCGCGTCGTCGCCGCCGGAGCCGCACTCGTGTGGAACCCCGAGTTCCTCCGCGAGGGATGGGCGGTGCACGACACCCTGACACCGGATCGCCTCGTGGTCGGCGCCGAGGCGGATGCCGCCGGAAAGCGCGCCGTCGGTGTGCTCCGAGAGGTGTACGCCTCGAGCATCGACGCCGGGACGCCCTTCCTGGTCACGGACCTCGCGACGGCCGAACTCGTGAAGGGCGCGGCCAATGCCTTCCTCGCCACCAAGATCTCGTTCATCAACGCGATGGCGGAGATCGCGGAAGCGTCGGGCGCCGACGTCGCTCTGCTCGCCGACGCGCTCGGCCACGACACCCGGATCGGGCGACGATACCTGGGCGCGGGCATCGGCTTCGGCGGGGGCTGCCTCCCGAAGGACATCCGAGCGTTCACCGCCCGGGCGGAGGAACTCGGTCGAGGGGAAGCGGTCGGCTTCCTGCGCGAAGTCGACGCGATCAACCTCCGGCGTCGCGACCGAGCGGTGCAGAAAGCCGTTCTGCGACGGCACCCACAAGGCGACGGGTTTCCGCACCGACGACTGAGCAGTGTCCCTGCGTCAGTCGCGCTCGTCGACCTCCTTCCCCAGCCGTTGCGAGATCCACACCGGGAGGAAGGAGGCGACGATGACGACCGTCGCGACCACGTTGACCACGTTCGCCTCGTTGGGCCTGGCCATCTGGTTCATGATCCACAGAGGCAGGGTGTCGACGCCCGGCGGGGCGGTGAAGATCGTGACGTAGACCTCGTCGAAGCTGAGCGCGAAGGCGAGGAGGGCCCCGGCGATCAGCGCACTGCGGAACTGCGGGAGCGTGACGAGCCGGAACGTCTGCCACGGACTCGCGCCGAGGTCCTGCGAGGCCTCCTCGATGCTCGGGTTCATCCGCCGAAGCCGCGCGAGCACGTTGTTGAAGACCATGACGATGCAGAAGGTGCCGTGCGCGATGATCATGCCGTAGAAGCCGACCTGGATGCCGATCGGCTCCAGCAGCTGGTTGTAGGTGTTGTTCAGGGCGACGCCGGTGACGATGCCGGGGAGAGCGATCGGCAGCACCACCAGGAGGTTCACGGCACGCTGTCCGAAGAACGAGTACCGCTGCAGCGCGAACGCCACGAGGGTGCCGAGGATGACGGCGATCACGGTCGCCCCGGATGCGACGAGCACCGAGTTCAGGAGCGCGGCGCGCACAGGCTCGCTCGTGAACGCCTTGCCCCACCATTCGAGGGAGAAGCCGCTCACCGGCCAGCTGACGATACGCGCGGAGTTGAAGGAGTTGAGCACGACCAGCGCGAGCGGGATGTACATGAACGCGAGGACGATCGCGACGATGATCCCGAGGACGATCTTGGAGGTGCGGGACAGTCTCAGCATGCGCGACTCACATCCTTTCCAGTGCGCCGGTGCGCTGCACGCTCACCAGGTAGATGACGACGAACGCGATGGGTACCAGCGAGTACGCGGCCGCCAGCGGGGGGTTCAGGTTGATGTTCGATGCGATCACGCTGCCGATCATCTGGGTGTCTCCGCCGACGAACCGGGCGACCAGATAGTCGCCGAGGCTCAGGGAGAACGTGAAGACGGAGCCGGCGATGAGGGCCGGCTTGATGATCGGCAGCACCACCGATGCGATCGTCCGCCACGACCCGGCGCCGAGGTCGGCGGAGGCGTCGAAGAGGTTCGGCGGCACCTGGCGGATCGCGGTGTACACCGGCACGGCCATGTACGGCAGCCACAGGTAGGTCAGGGTGAGCACGACGGTGAGCACGCTGAAACCCGGTCCGGAGAGACCGAACGGCGCCAGTAGCCAGTTCGCGAACCCCTGCTCGGTGAACGTGATCCGCATCGCGAGGACCTTCACCAGGTACCCGGCCCACAGCGGCAGGGTGATCGACACGGCCAACAGCGCCCGCAGCCACGGCGATGCGACCTTGGCCATGAAGATGCCGAGGGGCACCGAGATGAGGATGGCGAGCACCGTCACGGCGAGGGCGATGCCCAGCGTGCGCATCGACGTCGACAGATAGGCGGGGTTGACGAAGAGCTGCTCGAAGTTGCGCAGCGTGAACCCCGGCTTCACCTTGGAAGTGAAGGGGTCGGTGATCCAGAAGGCGGTCACGAGGAGCATGACCAGCGAGAAGATGTAGATCCCGATGAGCCAGGTCATCGGAAGGGCCAGGAGCCCGGCGATCCGGAGGCGGCGCTTCATGTCGATCCCGTTCGTGGTTGCGGAAGATGCGGGAGGGTGAGGGGGCGGGTCGGCAGGACCCACCCCCTCGATGCGGCTCAGCCCTTGACCGAGAGCCAGGCGTCCGTCCACTGCTGGAAGTTGGTGCAGGTGACGTCGGTGCGGCCGTCGATGCACTGCTCGATCGGCGTCGTCCAGAACCAGACCTTCTTGAAGTACTCCTCATCCGTGGCGTTGAAGTAGTCGCAGTGCGCCTTCGCCTCCTCGCTGGTGTCGCAGAACGCGGCGTTGGCCGGGGCCATGCCGAAGTTCATCGCGATCGCGCCGTTCACCTCCGGCGAGGACGAGTAGTCCATCCACGCATACGCGCAGTTCGGGTTCTTCGACTCGGCGGCCAGCATCCAGGCGTCCGACCAGCCGGTCGAGCCCTCCTCGGGCAGCACGCTCTTGAACCTGTCGTCCTCCGTGAGCTTGCGCAGCACCTCCCATGAGGTGCCGAGCACCGTGGTGCCGCCCGCGAACGACGTGATCTGCGCGGCGGGGTCGGACCAGTACTCCGACACGATCTCGTTCTGCTGCTTGAGCAGCTCGACGGCGGCCTTCAGCTGCTTCTCGTCGAGCGCGTACGGGTTGGTGATGCCGAGGTCGGGCTCGTGCGCCATGAGGTACACCGCGGCGTCGGCGATGTAGATCGGGGCGTCGTAGGCGATGACCTTGCCCGCGTAGGGGCTGTCCTTCTCCCATGCGACATCCCAACTGGTGGGCTCCTCGGTGACGACGTCGCTGTTGTACTGCAGGATGTTCGCGCCGCGGCCGATCGGGATGCCGTAGGACTTGCCGTTGATGGTGTCGTAGATCTGGCCCTTCATGCCCTCGACGATGTCGTCGCCGAAGTTCGGGATGAGCTCGAGGTTGAGCGGCTGCACGTCGCCGCCCGCGATCAGGCGCAGGCTCGCGTCACCCGAGGCGGAGACCAGGTCGTAGTCGCCGGTGCGCATGAGCTGCACCATCTCATCGCTGGTTCCGGCGACGCGGCGATTCACCACGCATCCGGTCTCGGCGGTGAACGCGTCGCTCCACGCCGGCTCGACGAATCCGCTCCAGGCGACGATGTTCACCTCGCCCTCGTAGTCGCCGAGTTCCTCCTGCATGGCGATGTCGGGAACGTCGATCTGGAGTTCGCCGGAGCCCTCGGATGCGGTCTCGCCTCCGGTGGCGCAGCCGGAGAGGGCGAGGACGGCGACGGCCGCCATCGCCGTGGTGGCCAGGATCTTCTTACGCATGGATCGCTCCTTTGTGATCAGTGCTGGGGGTGGGGATGTTGCGGTGTTTCAGGGAAGCCGTGCCGCGTGGTCGGGAGACCAGGCGGCACGGACGTGGTGTCCTCGAGCGACATCGTCGTCGGCACCGTGTCGGGTGTTGGGGCGTTCGGCGATCAGGTCGATCCCGGCATCGGTCGCGACCAGGTAGCGGGTGGCCGGGCCGGTGTAGACGATTTCGCTGATCGTCCCGTCGAGAGCGACCTCGCCCGCGGCGAGCGTGCCCTCACGATCGATCAGCCGCATCCGCTCCGGACGCACGCTCATGGTTCGGCGGTCGCCGGTGAGGCGCTCGGCGAGGTCTCCGCCGATGAGGTTCGAGAGCCCGAGGAAGCGCGCGACGAACTCGGTCTGCGGGCGCTCGTAGACGTCGCGCGCGGTGCCGATCTGCTCGATCCGACCGCCGTTGAACACCGCGACCCGGTCGCTCAGTGTGAGCGCCTCCTCCTGGTCGTGGGTGACGAAGATGAAGGTGATGCCGACCTCGCGCTGGATCTGCTTGAGCTCGATCTGCATCTGCTCGCGGAGCTGCTTGTCGAGCGCGCCGAGCGGCTCGTCGAGCAGCAGCACCTGCGGACGCAGGATGAGCGCGCGGGCCAGGGCGATGCGTTGACGCTGGCCGCCGGAGAGCTGGTGCGGCAGGCGATCGGCCACGTGGTCGAGTCGCACCTGCTCCAGCGAGGTCTGCACCCGGGCGGCGCGGGCGGCTTTCCCCTCACCGCGGACGCGGAGCCCGTAGCCGACGTTGTCGGCGATGGTGAGGTGGGGGAAGAGTGCGTAGTCCTGGAACACCGTGTTCACCGGACGTGCGTGCGGCGGCGTGCGTGTCACGTCCACGCCGGAGAGGCGGATGCTGCCACCGGTGACGTCCTCGAAACCGGCGATCATGCGCAGCACCGTCGTCTTGCCCGAGCCCGAGGGCCCGAGCATCGACAGGAACTCCCCCGAGGCGACCTCGAGGTCGAGGTCGCGGACGGCGGTGAACTCGCCGAAGGATTTCGTGACGCTGCTCAGTGTCACCGTCCCGTCCGGGCGGGTGGCCTCGGGGGCTGCGGGTGCTGCGGGGGCCGTGGCGATCATCTCGCGCTCCTCGGATCGTCGTCGAACGGGGAAGATTCACCAAAACATATAAACCCAGAGGTAATATGTCAACAGGAACTTCTTGGGTATCGTGATCACGGAAGGGAGAATCGCAGGATGGCATCGAGCTCGACGACGCACCCGACGCACGCCTCCGCTGAGCGCTCCCTGGAACTCGAGCACGAACCCGAGCACGAGCAGCCGCACCGTCTTCAGGGCGCGCTGTTCCAGCCCATCGGCGATGAGGGACGGGCGGAGCTCGTCGAGCGCCGCCTCGTCGACGCCATCACCCGCGGACACCTC
>NZ_JAGYWT010000370.1:0-2489 GCF_019279095.1 Microbacterium sp. BF1
CCCGGTGTGGCCGCGGTCGGCGCCTGGCTCGCGGGGACCGGACTCGCCCAGGTGATCCCGGACGCACGGGACGAGGCCGACCGTCTGCGCCGCGCCCTATTGTGGGACGGGGAGTCCTGAAGTGCGGGAGCGGTCTGTGTCAACCCTCTGAGCCATAGATGCCGAATTCGGCATACGGGGTTACGCTGGGTACCTGGTCGCGGGGGGCGAATGCCTGCGGTCGGTCCCAACCGGGCGAATCTGGCCGGACTACCGGAACAAGGTGAGGAGACCCCATGAAGGGGAAGATCGGACTCGTCGTCGGGCTCGGCGTGGGCTACGTGCTCGGCACTCGTGCCGGACGTGAGCGCTACGAGCAGATCAAGACGCAGTGGCTCAAGGTGTGGCACCTCGACCCCGTGCAGGAGCAGGTCACCAAGGTCAAGGGTTTCGTCGGCGACAAGGCCGCGGCCGTTCCCGGTGCGCTCTGGACCGGTGTGGTGAAGGTCGCGAAGTCCGTCACCGGCTCGGGCACGCCCGGTCAGCGACTCGACTCCGCCATCGCCACCGGCCGTGAGGCGGCAGAAGATCTCGCCGAGGCGACCGAGGAAGCGGTCGAGGCTGCGAAGTCCACCGCGACGTCGACGAAGCCCGCCGCCAAGAAGCCGGCGGCCAAGAAGCCGGCTGCGAAGCCCGCCCCCAAGAAGTCCGGCGCCTGAGATGCCCCGCGGATACCGCGATCGCGCCGACGACAGCCTGCTGACTCTCCTCGGAGATCTGCCGGAACTCGTCACGAATCTGGTCAAGGCCGAGATCGACGCCGCCAAGGCGTGGGTCTCGCGCACCTCGAAGGATGCCGGCATCGGTTCCATGTGGTTCCTCGTCGCGCTGTTCTTCCTGTTCTGGGCCGTGCCCGTCATCCTCGTCTTCGCGATCGCCGGGCTGTCGTCCTGGTGGCCGGTGTGGCTCTCGGCGATCGCGGTGTTCGGCATCCTGATCCTCGCGGTGCTGCTGTTCGCGTTGCTCGGGATCCTCAAGTTCCGCAAGGTGCTCGCGCGCCAGAACCCGGCGCAGGCCGTCGCCGAAGACATCCGACTCGTGAAGGAGGCCGGCGATGACGAGTTCTGAGTCGCTGCCGCGCACCGCCGTTCCCGGCGGGATCGTCGACCCCGTCGCTTCGGCCCGTGCCGAGCTGAAGGCCGCCCTCGCGGCGATCGAGGTCAAGGGGAACATCCCGCGCCGGGTCGAGAAGGCGTCGACACGTGCGGTGGCGAAGGCCCGCGTGTTCGCCGATCGGAACCCGATCGGCGCGATCGCCGCCGCCGTCGGAATCGCTGCCGCAGTCGGGGGCGCGGTCTGGGCGATCGCGCGCTTCATCTCGCGCTGAGGCGCAGCATTCCGGGAAGCCGCGAGCAGCCCTCCCGGGTGATTAGCGGCTCCTGCGCAAACGAGGCAGACTGGGGAGCATGATGTCCGAAGAGCGCGATGAGAACCCGTCCGGCTTCACCCTCTGGGCTGTCTGGCGACGAAACCCCGACCTCCCCGTGACGGAGAACGACTCGACCGAGCTCGAGACGATCGTCTCCTACATCGAGGACTCGGGTGTCACCGTCCGCGGCTTCTACGACGTCTCCGGACTCAAGGCCGACGCCGACCTCATGGTGTGGCTGCACGGCGACACCGCCGAGGAGCTGCAGAAGGCGCTGCGTCGCCTGCGTCGCACCGAGCTGTTGCGTTCGCTCCTCCCGGTGTGGAACGTCATGGGCGTGCACCGCGACGCGGAGTTCAACCGCTCCCACGTCCCGGGCTTCCTGCGGGGTATGGACCCCAAGGACTGGCTGTGCCTGTACCCGTTCGTGCGCACGCCGGAGTGGTACCTCGCCCCGGAGGAGGAGCGTCGCAAGATGCTCGCCGACCACGGACGCAAGGGCGCCGCGTTCACGGGCGTTCTCGCCAACACCGTCGCCTCCTTCGCTCTCGGCGACTACGAATGGCTGCTGCCGCTCGAAGCCGATGAGCTCACCGACCTCGTCGACATGATGCGCGATCTCCGCTACACCGACGCTCGCATGTACGTGAAGGAGGAGGTGCCCTTCTACACCGGGCGCAGGCTCCGGTTCGACGAGATCGCGGACGTGCTCCAGTAAGCCCATGAGTACCCCCATTCGTCTGGGCACCCGCCGCAGCGCGCTCGCGCAGGCGCAGTCGGGTCACGTCGCCGCAGCCCTCGAGAAGCTCTCGGGGCGCCGCGTCGAGCTCGTCCCGATCACCAGCGAGGGCGACACGAATCGTGCCTCGCTCTCCGAGATCGGCGGTCAGGGCATCTTCGCCACGCGTCTTCGCGAGGCTCTGTTCGCGGGCGAGTGCGACTTCCTCGTGCACTCCCTGAAGGATCTGCCGACCGCCGTCCCCGAGGGCCTCGTGATCGCGGCGACGCCGAAGCGCGAGGATCCGCGCGATGTGGTCCTCACCCGCGACGGCACCCCGCTGCACGAGCTGCGCTCCGGGAG
>NZ_JAGYWT010000371.1:0-2486 GCF_019279095.1 Microbacterium sp. BF1
GGAAGACGGGGGCGTGGACTGCGGCCGCGCGAGCCTGGTCGACGGCTGCATAGTCGCGTTCCCATCGGGTGGTGTGCTCCTGGACGACCGCGGCCTGTTTGTCGTGCTCCAGGCGTGCGACGTCGGCGATTGCGGTCTGTTGCTCTCGCTCGAGCGCAGCGACACCGGCGGCGGGGTCTGTGGCGGAGATCCCCGGGTGGCGCTTCTCCCAGTTCGCGGTGGCGAGTTCCCATTCGCGGACGCGTGCCGTGTAGACGCGCTCACTGGTGGCGAGCCGTTCGGCGCGCACCGTCAGGTCGACGCCGGGTGCGGGGAGGACGATGCCGTGAAGGTCGCGGGTGATGTTCTCGCGGGCGGCTTCGACGCCGCGGTCTCCGGCTTCGTGGCGTAGCGCTCCGGTGAAGATGGAGCGGGCTTCGTCGATGTCGCCGGCGACCAGGTGCAGGGTGTTGTGCTCGCGGCCGCGGGTCGCGGATACGTAGACGGCTTGCGCGCTGGACGAGTCGGTGACGATGCCGTGGCCGAAGTCGACGGTGGCACCCTGGACGCCGTATTCGGTCGAGGCGTAGGCGAGGTGCGTGTGTGCCTCGACGTACTCGGCGGGCAGCCGCGCCTTCCGTCCGCTCTCCTTGTCCTTGAGGCTCACGGATCCGTCGCGGTGCACGCGGGCGACGGTCCAGGTGTCGCGGTTCGCGTCACGCAGGTCTTTGTCGTTGCTGCGGGTCATGATGCGGTCGCCGACACGGATGTTCAAGCCGTCGCTGCCGGCGACCTCAACGGCTGGTGTGCGGGTGTGGCCGGCGCGGGCGCGCGCGTCTTGGGCAAGGGAGTTCAGCTGTGTCGCGGCGTCGTTGGAGGTGACGACGACGGTAGCGCCGGCTTCGGCCTTGCGGATGACGTCCGTGCTGATCGCTGTCCAGGCTTCCGCGTCGGTGGCGTGGATGGTGATGTTGCCTCGTTCGTGCAGCTGGTCGAAGAGCTTCCCGGGCTCGTGATGGTCGCGCATCGCGATCGTCAGCTGCGCGTACTCCTTGTCATTGAAGCAGTAGAGGTCCGTGAGATCGATGGGGCGCGGGGACGCCGCAACGGCAAGGTCGAGGACACCGCCGCGACTGACATCCGGCAGCTGTGCGCGGTCGCCGATGAGCGCGGCACCAGTCCCTGTCTCATCAGCGATCGTGACGAGCGCATGGGCAGGATCTTGGTCGAGCATGCCGGCCTCGTCGATGACGATCCGGGTCGATGCCGCCTGAGCCCGCCTCCGGTTCAGGCGCTCGCCATCAGCATGTCCTTCATGGCCGAGCAGGCGTCCATGCAGGCCTGGCACGCCTGAGCGCACATCCGACACACGTCGCTCTCGTCGGCATGCCGCGCACACGCGTCCATGCACGTCTTGCACATCGCGATGCAGGCGTTGAGCATCGCCATCATCGACGCCGGGGTCATCCCCTGCATCCGCATCATCGACCGCATCATGGTGCCTGCCATGTCGGCGCAGTTCATACAGGCGGGAGAGCAGTCCATCATCTGCGTCGAGCACACCGTGCAGGCCTGTTCGCATGCGGCGCACGCATCCATGCACGCCTGCATGACGGACATGTCCATCATCTGCATGTCGGGCATCGACTCCATGCTCTTCGACATGGCGCCCATCATCATCGAGTCCATCGCACACCGCTTCCTTGGTCGAGGTCCGCGGGCAGGACCACCCGCCTGGCGCCAGGCTAGTCCTTCGCGAGGCGTGAGTCGATGGCGACCGAACGTTGTCACGGCCCGGGCGGATTGTCAATCCCGTGGCCGCTTCTCGGAAGGAGTGAGAGTGTCGGAGGCAATCGATCCGCCTACGAGAGGAGCCGCACATGAGTGCCGCAGACGACATCAAGAACGCCGCCGAGAAGGCCGCCGGAAAGGTCAAGGAAGGCGTCGGAAAGCTCACCGACAACGAGAAGCTCGAAGCCGAGGGCAAGGCGGATCAGGTCAAGGCCTCCGCCAAGCAGGCCGGCGAGAACGTGAAGGACGCCGCGGGCAAGGCCGGCGACAGCGTCCGGGACGCGTTCGAGAAGTAAGGCGCCCCACACACCGAAGAGGTGAGGTCCGCCGAAGGGCGGGCCTCACCTCGATGGGTCAGACGTGTGGTGTCGTCAGACCTTGCGGCTGCCGCTGATCGCTCGGATCAACCAGGCGATCACGGCGATCGCGAGGAGGACGAGCCCGACCCACAGGAGGAACTGGAGCGACTGCACCAGTCCTCCGGTGATCGCAAGAATCACTGCGATGACGATGACGATGATCAGGAGGATGTTCATCGTTCTTTCCCTTCTTTCGGCAGGCGCGAACGCCCGACTGTGGTGCCCCCACGCTAGGGCGTGTCTCCCATATCGCTGGTGAGGCTCACGGCAGTCTTGTTGTGTGAGGTCTGATTCGCGGTTGAGGGTGTTCACGGACGAGCAATGGAAGCGGATCGAGCCGTTGCTGCCCTCGAACGA
>NZ_JAGYWT010000372.1:0-2485 GCF_019279095.1 Microbacterium sp. BF1
CGTCCTCAGCAAGGGCATCGAGTTCCTCTTCTCGCTGCCCGTCCTGGTGCTGTTCGCCGTCGCCACCGGGGCACCCGTCGGAGGGTCCCAGGAACTTCGAGACGGAGCGCACGAGGGCGAACCGGCGGTGGTCCGGCCCGATGAGCGATTCGTACGGCCGTTGCGAGAGCATCGAGAAGTGATCGTCCTCGATGATCAGCACGTAGGGGTGGTCGGCGAGCACGCCGCGCAGTTCAGCGGCCCGGGATGCGGTGAGGCTCGCTCCGGTCGGATTCTGGGCCCGTGGTGTGCAGATGATGGCGCGGACTCCGGCCGCCAGCGCGGAACGCAGGCCGTCGACCGTCATGCCCTCGGCATCGACGGGCACGGGAACCGCGCGGTACCCGCCGAGTCGTACCGTGTGGATGCTCGCCAGGAAGCAGGGGTCTTCCAGTGCGACGGCGTCATCGCGCATCAGGGCCTGCGCCAGCAGGCGCTCGACGGCGTCGACCGCGCCGCTCGTGATCGTGATCCGGAAGTCGTGTTCTGCGAGATCGCCGGTGATCCACCGGCTCGACCACTGCTCGAGGCCTTCGTCGATCACGGGCTCGCCGTAGAGCACCGGACGCGATGCGATGGTCATCAGCGCGGGCGCCGGGTCGGGGATGAGCCGCGGATCCGGGTTCCCCGTGCCGATGTCGCGGAGCACCGTGTCGGAGGCGTACCCCTCCTGCGCCACCGCTTCGAGGCCGGCGACGACGGTGCCCGCTCGGCCGCGAGAGATCACCAGGCCCGCCTGGGCGAGCTGTCGATAGGCCGCGACGGCGGTGTTCCGGTTCACACCCAGCGTGGCCGCGAGCTCCCGCACCGGGGGGAGCACCGCACCGGCGTGGAGGATTCCGCGATCGCGCAGGGAACGCACGCTGTCCGCGATGTCCGATGCGGTGGTGCCTGTGATCTGGTCGCTCATGGTCCTCCTCAGCGATTCTAGGTCGAATCGGACAGTGCTATGTTTGACCTAGATCAAAACCGACTTCGGTGCATCCGACAGGAGTTCCCCATGGCAGAACAGGCAACCACCGGATCCTCGCGCGTCAAGCGCGGACTCGCCGAGATGCTCAAGGGCGGCGTCATCATGGACGTCGTCACGGCAGAGCAGGCGAAGATCGCCGAAGACGCCGGCGCCGTCGCCGTCATGGCGCTCGAGCGCGTGCCGGCCGACATCCGTGCGCAGGGCGGCGTATCGCGCATGAGCGACCCCGACATGATCGACAGCATCATCGACGCGGTGTCGATCCCCGTCATGGCCAAGGCCCGCATCGGGCACTTCGTCGAAGCGCAGGTCCTGCAGGAGCTCGGCGTCGACTACATCGACGAGTCCGAGGTGCTCTCGCCCGCCGACTACGTGAACCACATCGACAAGTACGGCTTCACTGTGCCGTTCGTGTGCGGTGCGACCAACCTCGGCGAGGCGCTGCGTCGCATCAACGAGGGCGCGGCCATGATCCGCTCCAAGGGCGAGGCCGGTACCGGTGACGTCTCGGAGGCGATGAAGCACATCCGCAAGATCCGCGGCGAGATCGCCGCGCTCACCGCGCTGCCCAAGGACGAGCTGTTCGTCGCGGCCAAGGAGCTGCAGGCACCCTACGAGCTCGTGGCCGAGATCGCCGAGACCGGAAAGCTCCCCGTCGTGCTGTTCGTGGCCGGCGGAGTCGCGACCCCTGCGGATGCGGCGATGATGATGCAGCTCGGCGCCGACGGCGTGTTCGTCGGATCCGGGATCTTCAAGTCGGGCAACCCCGCCGAGCGCGCGAAGGCGATCGTCAAGGCGACGACCTTCTTCGACGACGCCAAGGTCATCGCCGAGGTTTCGCGGGGTCTCGGCGAGGCTATGGTCGGCATCAACGTCAGTGACCTCCCGGCACCGCACCGCCTCGCCGAGCGTGGCTGGTAGCACTCGGGTCGGTGTCCTCGCGCTGCAGGGCGACGTGCGCGAGCACGCCGCCCTGCTCACGGGCCTCGGCGCCGATGTGGTTCTGGTGCGTCGTCCCGACGAGCTCTCGTCGGTGGGCGGCCTCGTGATCCCGGGTGGAGAGTCGAGCGTGATCGACAAGCTCTCCCGCATGTTCGGGATGCAGCAGCCGATCCGCGACGCGATCGCGGCAGGGATGCCGGTGCTCGGCACCTGTGCGGGACTGATCATGCTCGCCGATGACATCGTCGACGCGATCGACGGGCAGGAATCGTTCGGGGGGCTCGACGTCGTCGTCCGCCGCAATGCCTTCGGACGTCAGGTGGAATCCTTCGAGGCCGAGCTCGACGTCCCCGCTCTCGGTACGGAGCCGGTCTCTGCGGCGTTCATCCGCGGCCCCGTGGTCTGGTCGGAGATGCTCTGGGCCAGGCGGTCAAGAGCATCAACGGCGACACGACGCTTCTTCGGAAGTACGAATGCTTCGACGTGGAACACCTGCCCCTGGTCGCGAATGCGTACGGCTGCGTCGGCAAC
>NZ_JAGYWT010000373.1:0-2481 GCF_019279095.1 Microbacterium sp. BF1
ACGTGGCCATCGAGTCGGCGTTCACCGCGAGGGGTATCGTGATCCGCCGATTGCCCTCTGCTTCATCGATGCCGACACCGACGAGCGCGTCGTGCTCCAGGAGCGCGACCTGTCGGGCAAGACGCACACCCTTCGTCGCGCTGCCGGTGATCCCGGGGAACCCGGATTGGCACCTGACCGAGGAGCCCGTGCTCGTGTACGACGCCGCGGGTGCGGTGGCCGGGGCTCTGCACGGGTTCCGCGGCCTCTACCGGGCCTGGCTCGACACGGTGACCGACGCGTTCGGCGACCGGCAGATCATCGTGATCTGCGAGTCCCGACAGCTGGGCGAGCTCATCGCCGACTGGTCCGACCCGCGCGTGCGCATCCTGCACACGATCCACACCATGCACGTGGAGGCGCCGTACACCCCGGATGCGCCGATGAACACGCTCTGGACGCGGTGGTTCCGCGTGGCGGACAGGTTCGACGCCGTGATCTGGCCGACCGCCACGCAGCGTGACGACGTGGTGGCACGGTTCGGCTCCTCGGCCTCTCACGTCCTGGTGCCGAACCCCATTGCGCCGGTCGAACGCCGCGATGATCTGCGCGAAGACGGCCTGGTGGTCGTGCTCGGCCGCCTCGCACCCGGAAAGCGCATCGATCATGCCATCCGCGCGTTCCTCGCCGCAGGCGTTCCCGGCACCCGGATGGAGATCTGGGGCGGAGGCCCCGAAGAGGACCGACTGCGGGCACTCATCGAAGAGCTCGACGCCGGCGACCGCGTGCTGCTCGCCGGCTACACCGACTCACCGGGGACCGTGCTCGACCGGGCATCGATGATCGTCACCGCGACCGCCTTCGAGGGGCAGCCGTTGTCGATCGTGGAAGCGCTCCTGCACGGTGCGCCCGTCGTGTCGTACGACGCCCGCTACGGCATCCGCGACGTGCTCGAACAGGGCGGCGGCGTGCTGGTCCCCAGCGGCGACGTCGACGCGCTCTCCGAGGCGATCCGCGCACTCCTGACCGACCCGGAACGACTCGCGGTGCTGAGCGCCGAGGCCCCGTCGGTCGCTGCAGCGTGGAGCCCTCAGCGTTCGCTCGACGCGCTCACCGCCGTGATCGCCGATGCTGCCGCGCGCCCGTCGCGTCGCGCTTGACCGTCGCCGAGCGATCCTCGTCGAGGGACCACCCCTCACCGCGCCGCCCGCGAGAACTTTCTTCGGAGAGAATTCCAGGATGATGTCGATCTGGGCCGTTCCCGTTCGACGTCATTGATGAGAGGGTCGAGAGACGGCCCTTCGAACAAGGAGAACATCATAAAGTTCATGCTCATCATGCGCGCGACCGACGAGGCCGTCGAGGCGCACAAGGAGATGCTGTTCGAGCAGGTCATCGAGGCCATGGGCAAGTACAACGAGTCGATGATGAAGGCCGGAGTGCTCGTCGCCGGCGAGGGTCTGACCGACGCCGCCGAGGGTTTCGTGGTCGACTTCAGCGCCGAGAAGCCGCTCATCACCGACGGCCCCTACGGCGAGACCAAGGAGCTGTTCAACGGTTTCTGGATTCTGGAGGTCTCTTCCCGCGAAGAGGCTGCGGAGTGGGCCAGCCGCGCGCCTCTCGGACGCGGGTCATCCCTCGAGGTGCGCAGGGTGACCGGAGTCGAGGACTTCCCCGCCGACAACGAGTGGATCGAGAAGGAAGCCGGCTGGCGCGAGGAGCAGGCTCAGCGCGCCCAGCAGTGAGGCGATAGCGGCGATGCACGCTTCCGCTCACGGTGAGACGGCGCGTTCGGCACCCGACCCCGGGTCTGCCCAACGCGCCGTCTCCGCCGTCTGGCGCATCGAGTCCGCCCGCATCGTCGGTGCTCTCACCCGGATGTTCGGCGACTTCGGTCTCGCGGAAGAGCTGGCCCAGGAAGCGCTCGTCGATGCGCTGCAGCAGTGGCCGACGGAGGGGGTTCCTCGCAACGCCGGTGCCTGGCTCACGGCGGTGGCCAAGCGCAGGGCCGTCGACCGGTGGCGACGGCAGGAGCGCCTCGACGAGCGTCTCGCCCTGCTCGCGCACGACCTCGAGCAGGAACAGGGGAAGGGCGGAGACCTGCTGTGGGATCCGGATGTCGTCGACGACGATGTGCTGCGTCTGATCTTCATCTCCTGCCACCCTGTGCTCTCCCGGGAGGCTCAGGTCGCTCTGACCCTGCGTGTCGTGGGAGGGCTGTCCAGCGAGGAGATCGCGCGCGCCTTCCTGGCGCCGACCGCCACCGTGCAACAGCGCATCGTCCGTGCGAAGAAGACGCTGGCCGCCGCGAACGCCCCGTTCGAGGTTCCCCCGCGTGAGGATCGCACCGATGCGCTGGGCGCGTTCCTCACGCACGTCGCTACGTCGAATCGCTGAGCGCGTACGCGCGCCAGTTCCTCGGTCAGGTCGATCGACCGGACGTCGATTTCATCGAGGGACTGAGCCCCGCCGTCTCGATCGATCAGAAGTCGACGAACCGCA
>NZ_JAGYWT010000374.1:0-2479 GCF_019279095.1 Microbacterium sp. BF1
AGATCTCGAGGCGATCGGAACCCTGTGCATCCGGTGTGTAGTCGATCACGAAATGACAACGGGGGCCTCCTCACCCCGAGGTTCCCAGGCGGAATCGATACCATGACAACGGCACGACGAAGTGTCTTGCCGGCGTCGGCAGCCGCCCCGGCTTCCTCACCTACGGCCTCCTGGCCGCGTTCATCATCGGCAGCGTCTAACCGCTGTGGTGGTCGGTCGTGGTCGCCAGCGGCACGAACGCGACGCGAGGTGAGACGCTCCCGCTGATCCCCGGCGGCAACTTCCTCGCCAATGCGGCTCGGGTGTTCGACGCGATCCCGTTCTGGCTCGCCCTCGGCAACTCGTTCCTCATCTCGGGCCTCATCACGCTCTCGGTCGTGACGTTCTCGACGCTCGCGGGCTACGCCTTCGCGAAGCTGCGCTTCAAGGGCCGCGACGGACTGATGATCTTCGTGATCGCGACCATGGCGATCCCGACGCAGCTGGGCATCATCCCGTTGTTCATGCTGATGCGCGAGCTCGGCTGGACCGGATCGATCGGTGCGGTCATCGTTCCGACGCTGGTCACCGCGTTCGACGTGTTCTTCATGCGGCAGTATCTGGTCGACGTCATCCCGGACGAGCTGATCGAGGCCGCGAGGATGGACGGGGCGAACCAGTTCCGCACCTTCCTGACCGTCGGGCTCCCCGCCGCCCGGCTGGCCATGGCGATCCTCGGACTCTTCACGTTCATGACCGCGTGGACCGACTACCTGTGGCCGCTCATCGTGCTCTCCCCGCAGAACCCGACCCTGCAGACGGCGCTCAGCCAGCTGCAGTCCGGGTACTACATCGACTACTCGATCGTGCTCGCCGGCGCGGTGCTTGCGACCCTCCCGCTGCTCGTGCTCTTCGTGGTCGCCGGGCGCCAGCTGGTCAGTGGCATCATGGCGGGCGCGGTGAAAGGATGACCCCTATGACCCGCTCCTTCCCCGAGAACTTCCTGTTCGGCGCCGCCACCGCCGCCTACCAGATCGAAGGGGCGGCGTTCGAGGACGGGCGCACCGCATCCATCTGGGATGCCTTCTCGCGTGAGCCGGGTGCCGTGATCGGTGCGGAGAACGGCGATGTGGCCTGCGATCACTATCACCGCTACCCGCAGGACGTGGCGCTCATGAAGCAGCTCGGCCTGCAGACGTATCGTTTCTCGACGTCGTGGTCGCGGGTGCGCCCCGACGGCGGAGCGGTGAACGCGGCCGGTGTCGACTTCTACGAGCGCCTGGTCGACGAACTGCTCAGCGCCGACATCCTGCCCTGGCTGACGCTGTACCACTGGGACATGCCGCAGGCGCTGCAGGAGGCGGGTGGCTGGACCAATCGCGACACCGTCGACCGGTTCCTGGAGTACGCCGGCACCATGCACGATGCTCTCGGCGATCGCGTGAACGTGTGGACCACGCTGAACGAGCCGTGGTGCTCATCGTTCCTCTCCTACACCGCCGGCGAGCACGCACCGGGGCACACCAGCATCGCCGAAGGTCTGCTCGCCTCGCACCACCTGCTGCTCGCGCACGGCAGGACGGTGCAGGAGCTCCGTCGCCGTGATGCCTCGCTCAACCTCGGCATCACCCTGAACCACACGGTCGCTGACCCCGCCGATCCGCAGAACCCGGCCGATGTCGACGCGGCCCGGCGCGTGGACGGACAGTTCAACCGCTGGTTCCTCGACCCGATCTACCGCGGCAGCTACCCGGCCGACATCGTCGACGACATCCGCGCGGTCGATGCCGAGGCTGCCGCACGGTTCGAGGCGGCGGTGCATGACGGCGACCTCGAGACGATCTCGCAGCACATCGACACGCAAGGGGTGAACTACTACCACGGCGACCTCGTCTCGGGCACGGCGCCGGTCGAAGGGCCCGTCTCCGCGGAGCCAGAGACCGAACGAGTGCGGCGCAGCCCCTATCCGTCGAGCGACGACATCCACGCGGTCGAGCGGGGCCTGCCGCGCACGGCGCAGAACTGGGAGGTGCAGCCCGAGGGCCTCACCCGGGTGCTGCAGCGCGTCTGGACCGAGTACGCCGAGCCCGCGGGCACCGTGCTCTACATGACCGAGAACGGCGCGGCCTACGACGACGTCGTGGTGGTCGAAGACGGCGAGACGCGCGTGCACGATGCCGATCGCACCGAGTTCCTGCGACTGCACCTCGGTGCGGTGCTCGACGCCGCGGAGGCGGGCGTAGACGTGCGCGGCTACTTCTACTGGTCGTTGTTCGACAACTTCGAGTGGGCGTGGGGCTACGACAAGCGCTTCGGCATCGTCCGCGTCGACTACGACACCCAGGAGCGCACCCTCAAGGACTCGGGGCTGGCTCGGCGGACAGTTCCTCAAGACCACGAACCCGACCGTCGTCGCTCAGCACAAGGCGAAGGTGTACTCGCAGGCGTCCGTCGGTGCTCCGCCCATGTCGGTTCCGCACCTCGACACCCGCGTCGTCGA
>NZ_JAGYWT010000375.1:0-2472 GCF_019279095.1 Microbacterium sp. BF1
GGTGCGCCGCTGATGGCCAACGTCAAGGGCTGGATCTGGTACTCGCCGGCAAAGTTCGCCGAATGGGGCGTCGAGGTTCCCAAGACGCTCGACGAGATGGGCGCCCTCACCGAGAAGATCCAGGCGATGCTGGAGCTCCGCGACCTTGTGCGGATTATGCGTCGCGAGCACGATCCGCATGGTCACTCCCCTGCCAGTGCGGCGAGCTGCGCGCCCTTCAGGTCGGCGCATCCGGCCAGACCGAGCTCGAGCAGCGCGTCGAGCTCCCGCTTGTCGAACGGAGCGCCCTCGGCCGTTCCCTGGACCTCGACGAAGAGTCCGCGGCCGGTGACGACGATGTTCATGTCGGTCTCCGCGCGCACATCCTCGACATATGCCAGATCGAGCATGGGCTCGCCATCGATGATCCCCACGGACACGGCGGCGACCGAATCGAGCAGCGGCGTGGAGTTCTTGCCGATGAACTTCTTCTCCCGGCCCCACTCGATGGCATCGGCGAGCGCCACGTACGCACCGGTGATGGCCGCCGTGCGCGTGCCACCGTCAGCCTGCAGCACGTCGCAGTCGATCACGATCGTGTTCTCGCCGAGCGCCTTCGTATCGACGACGGCACGCAGGGCGCGACCGATCAGGCGCGAGATCTCATGGGTGCGACCGCCGATGCGGCCCTTGACGCTCTCCCGGTCGTTCCGGCTGTTCGTGGCCCGCGGGAGCATGGAGTACTCGGCCGTGACCCATCCCTTGCCCTTACCGGTCAACCAGCGCGGAACGCCGTTGGTGAAGGAGGCGGTGCACAGCACCTTGGTGCCGCCGAAGCTGATCAGTGCGGATCCCTCGGCGTGCGCACTCCAGCCCCGCTCGATGGTGATCTCACGCAGCTGATCGGTGGAGCGGCCGTCGACGCGGACGATTTCGGACATGTGCTTCTCTCAGGTCGGGGTGGCGGATCGAGTCGGAGCGACTCGATCCGGATTACTCGAAAGCGTTCTCGGGAAGAGTGATCACGCCGGTCTGGACGAGTTGCACGTCGCGGACCTCACGGCCCATCAGACGGTTGGCCAGAGCGGTGAAGTCGTCGGTCGACGCTCCGGTGGCCTCGTAGACGTAGCTCGCGGTGGCATCCGGCGAGGCGAGCAGGTCTCCGCGGACGAGCTGGCGATAGACGTCGCCGGCGGTCTCGTCGTCGCTGGAGACGAGCGTGACGCCCTCTCCCATGACGTAGCTGATGGCGCCGCGAAGGAACGGATAGTGCGTGCAGCCGAGCACGAGCGTGTCGACGTCAGCATCGCGAAGAGGGGCGAGATACTCCTCAGCCACAGCGAGCACCTCCGGAGTTCCGGTGATCCCGGCCTCGACAAACTCGACGAAGCGCGGGCAGGCGGCGGTGAAGACCTGCAGCCTCTCGTTGACCTCGAGCATGTCCTGGTACGCGCGTGAGCCGATGGTGCCGACCGTGCCGATCACGCCGACGCGCCCGTTGCGGGTCGTGGAGACCGCGCGGCGCACCGCGGGACCGATCACCTCGACCACCGGGATGTCGTAGCGTTCACGAGCGTCGCGGAGCATGGCGGCCGAGGCGGTGTTGCACGCGATCACCAGCATCTTCACGCCCTGCTCGACGAGGGTGTCCAGCACCTCGAGAGAGTAGCGGCGCACGTCGGCGATGGGCTTGGGGCCGTACGGCGAGTGCGCGGTGTCGCCGATGTAGACGAACGACTCACGGGGCAGCTGGGCGCGGATGGCCCGCGCCACCGTGAGCCCGCCGACACCGGAGTCGAAGATCCCGATCGGCGCGTCGTTCATGACTCCCCAGCCTACCTGCGCGGGAGCTGCCGCGCGCATCAGGACGCTCACTAAACTGAGCGCATGACCACGTCGACGGCGCTGCTCACCGACCGCTATGAGCTGACGATGCTCGCCGCCTCCCTCCGGGACGGGACGGCATTCCGCCCCAGCGTCTTCGAGCTGTTCTCCCGGCGTCTGTCCGGGGGCCGCCGCTTCGGTGTCGTCGCCGGCACCGGCCGCCTGCTCGGTCTCCTGCGCGACTTCCGCTTCGGTGACGACGAGCTGCGGTTCCTCAGAGACCAGAACGTCGTCGATGCGTCGTCGATCGCTCACCTCGAGGACTACCGGTTCTCGGGAACGATCCGCGGCTATCGCGAGGGTGAGCTGTACTTCCCCGGCTCCCCCATCCTCACCGTCGAGGGCACGTTCGCCGATGCCGTCGTACTCGAGACGCTCGCCCTGAGCGTGCTCAATCACGATTCCGCCGTCGCGACCGCTGCCTCTCGCATGAGCATCGCCGCCGGTGAGCGTCCGCTGGCAGAGATGGGATCACGACGCGACGTACCCGACCTTCCAGGACCTGCGCAGCAAGATCAACGACCGCACCATCACCACGGCGGCACGTTCGGGCTGGCAGGCCGACTACCCGGGTCTGTACAACTTCCTCGGACCGCTCTACGCGACGGG
>NZ_JAGYWT010000376.1:0-2468 GCF_019279095.1 Microbacterium sp. BF1
CGTGCGGGAAGAGGGACGACCTCCGGCGCGTAGAAGTGCAGCTGCGTGGAGACCTGGGAGACGAACACCTCGGGAAGCAGGCCGAGCGACACGGCGGTCACCGGAGCCGGAGCCTCCGGAGCAGCCGGAGCCTCCTCGACGGTGGTCTCCGCGGCGGTGGTCTCCGAGGCGGTGGTCTCCTCGACGACCGGCTCGGCCACGGGCTCTGCGTCTGCCTCTGAAGAGGCAGCCGGCAGCGTCTCGGTGGTCTCCTCTGCCTCAGCGCTCGCTCCTGCAGCGGCTTCCGCGTCAGCTTCTGCTTCCGCCTGTGCATCCGCGACCGACTCGGCGACAGCAGCAGCGTCGTCGGCAGCGGCCGCGGCGTCATCCGCAGCGGCATAGCCGGCGGCGACGTCATCGGCGGCGGCGTCCTCTGCCACCTCTGCCGCTTCGGAGAGCTCATCGCCCTCGTCCGACGACCCTGTGAGGTCGTCCGCCTCGGGAGCAGTGGGCTCCGTCAGCTCTCCCGCGGCGTCAGCCGGGAAGTCGAGGGTAGGGGCGTTGTTGTCATTGTTGTCATCGGCCATCTCTGGCTTACTCCCTGCACGGGACACTCGGTGTCCTGTGAAATCTCATGCGGTACCCGCGGGTTCCGCGAACTCACTCGGTTTGCGACCGGCTCATGGCTCTGATCGCGTGGGGCATTGGACCCCGAAGTCTGCTCGATGCGTGTCGCGGCAACGCCGTTCATCGCATCACAGGCCATTATCGCACCAAGTGGCTCCGTTCGCGGCATCCCATCACGCGCAGCGAGTTTTCTCCGGCCTGTTCTCGCCGCATCCATAGCAGTCGCTGGGATAATCCCCAGTATGAGCGAGCAGCGCACCCGCCCCGTCATCTATGCCGTCTGGCTGATCATCGCGAGTGTGGTGGGCTGGTTCGCCGCCTTCCAGCTCACGATCGAGAAGTTCGTGCTGGCGGCGAATCCGGACGCCGTGCTGAGCTGCAACGTCAGCGTCATGATCCAGTGCGGCAAGAATCTCGACTCGTGGCAGGGCGAGGTGTTCGGCTTCCCCAACCCCCTGCTCGGCATCGCCGGTTGGATGGCTCCCCTGTTCATCGGCGTCGCACTGCTCGCAGGCTCGCGCTTCCCGCGATGGTTCTGGATGACGTTCGGTGCGGGCGTCACGTTCGCCTTCGGCCTCGTGTGCTGGCTGATCTGGCAGAGCATCTACGCGCCCAACCTCGGCGTGCTCTGCCCCTGGTGCATGCTGACCTGGTCGGTCACCATCCCCACCTTCTTCGCGACGATGCTGCATCTGACCCGCAACGGCACGTTCACGAGCAACGAGAAGCTGAAGGACCGGGCGAACCGGCTGATGGTCTGGGTCCCCCTTGCGACGATCCTCGCCTACGCCGTGGTCATCCTGCTCGCGCAGCTGCGCGGCCTCGACCTCCTCGGAGAGGTCATCGGCATGGTCTTCTGACCCTCGGCTGATATCGGACGGATACGGAAGAAGCCCGCCCGTCGATCCTCGGATCGACGGGCGGGCTTCTTCGGCGTGACGGGCGCTCAGTCGAACCAGATGCCGAGCTCGCGAGCTGCCGACTCGGGGCTGTCCGAGCCGTGCACGAGGTTCTGCTGCACCTTGAGTCCCCAGTCGCGACCGAAGTCGCCACGGATCGTGCCGGGGGCCGCGGTCGTCGGGTCGGTGGTGCCCGCGAGCGAGCGGAAGCCCTCGATCACGCGGTTGCCCGCGAGACGGATGGCGACCGAGGGGCCGGAGAGCATGAACTCGAGCAGCGGCTCATAGAACGGCTTGCCCTCGTGCTCTGCGTAGTGCTCGGCGAGCAGGTCGCGGTCGGGCTCGACCAGGCGGATGTCGACGAGGGCGTAGCCCTTCGCCTCGATGCGGGCGAGGATCGCGCCGGTGAGGCCGCGAGCGACACCATCGGGCTTGACGAGGACGAGGGTTTCTTCGGTGGCCATGTCATTCACTCTCTGTCTGAGTCTCGGTCGTGGGCTCGGCGGGGCGTCGTGCGTCCAATCGGGCCCCTCCGATGGTCGCATACGCCCACATGCCGCCGAAAATCAGGACGACGAGCAGGATCGACGGGACGAAGAACGCCGACAGGGCGACGACGGCCTGGATGACCCATCCTGCGGTGAGCGCCCAGGGCTTCGTGATCATCCCGGCGATCACGATGCAGGCGAGCGCGAGCACGGCGCCGGCGACGATCGCCCACCACTGCTCGATCCCCTCGGGAAGCTGGCGCAGCCCGAAGATCGTGAGGCCGACGAGGAAGACCACGATGGCCTCGAAGCCCAGCACGACCGGGGCGAGCTTCTGCACGAGGGTGCGCGGCGGACGTGCTCGCGCTCGCCTGCATCGTGATCATCCCGGCGATCACGATGCCCTGGGCGCTCACCGCAGGATGGGTCATCCAGGCCGTCGTCGCCCTGTCGGCGTTCTTCGTCCCGTCGATCC
>NZ_JAGYWT010000377.1:0-2468 GCF_019279095.1 Microbacterium sp. BF1
GGAGAAGGTGCTGCATGGTCCCCCTCCTCGTGCCGGTCTCTCGCTCCGGGGCGGAAGCCCGGCCTATTCGTAGAGGTCGTCGGTGTCGGCATCGTGCCTGACGCCGGATTCGAAGGCGACCTCTCGGGTATCTTCGCGCGGGCCGGCGACATCGGGTGCGCGGCGGATCGGCGTGATGCGCGCGGTGGCATCGCCGTCTGCGCGCAGCCGCTCTTCTGCGCGGGCGAAGAGCACGTGGGGCTCGACGCCGAGGTCGGCGCAGACCGCGTAGACGACGGGGACCGGGATCGCGCGCTTGCCCGTCACGTAGTTGTCGAGAGCGCTCCGGGCGATCCCGATGCTGCGCGCCATCGCTGCGATGCTGCTCCGTGACGCGGCGATCTCCGCGCGCATCTGGCGACCGACAGCGTCGTTGAACTCCTCGGCAGGTGTCTTCACCTGGCTCACCATAGCAGCGTGACGACTCCAGAATGCCGCCATTCTGGCTCATTCGAGCCCCATGCGCGTCTGTTCGTGGCGCTAGTGTAGGCAGATGGGGACAGAATTACGTCATTTGCTGGCATCTGAGGTCGACGGGGCGCGGTTCCACGCGGGGGTGTCCTTCTCCGAGCTGTCCGAGCGCTCGGGTATCGGGCCCGACGCCCTGGGAAATCTGCTCGACGGCATCGACGACTTCACGGTCGTCGACCTCGCGCGCATCGCCGAGGTCCTCGGCGTTCCTGTCACCGCTCTGCTCCCCGGCGCGGTGCCCGACGACTCCTGACGCCGTCGGCGCCGGAGGGTAGCGTTGTGCGCATGAAGACAGTGTCGTTCGGATCAGCCACCGCCCCCGCCGTCATCGCCGGAATGATGCGCATCGACGACAAGGACGACGCTCACATCCGCACGCTGTACGAAACCGCCCGCACCGCCGGTATCGACTTCTTCGACCACGCCGACATCTACGGCGGCAGCATGCATCACTGCGAGGCGCGGTTCGCCGATGCGCTGCAGCTCACCTCTTCCGAGCGCGACGAGATCGTTCTCCAGACGAAGTGCGGCATCGTGCCGTCGCAGGGGATGTTCGACTTCTCGTACGCGCACATCGTGGCGCAGGTCGATGCCATGCCCGCCAGCACCAGGGCCATCCAGACGGTGATCGGATAAGTGCCGTACAGCACGAACCCGATGCCGGAACCGTAGGGGTTGAGCATCACCGCGTTCAGGAACGCGAGCAGCGCGGGGCCCAGGAGCGCGAGCACCCCGGCTCCCGCCAGCAGCTGCCAGGGTCGCCAGCGCAGGAACGGGATGACCGCGACGTAGAGCAGGCCGTAGAGCGTGAGGATCACCGCGATCGGGGTGTTCAGCATCTCCAAGGCCAGACCGATCACGAAGATCACCGCGCCCCGGCCGATCAGGTTCAGCCGGATGCTCGGGATGTGCTCCCGCTCGGGGAGGGCGCTGCGCCCGGTCATCAGGGCGATCGAGATGCCGGCGAGCACCGCGAAGAGGATCGAGGAGCGTCCGTGCACCAGATCGGTCCAGGTGGCCGGGTCGAGCCACTGGAACGGCTCGGTCTCGCCGATGTGCGCTCCGGCCATGCCGAGGATCGCCAGCCCCCTGGCGATGTCAAGGCCCAGGATGCGCGGGGGCCGTCCGAACTCGTGGAACCACCGGACGGGAGCGAGAGCAGTGATCACCCCCCGATCGTAGGGGCTGACATCGGCATGCACATGTCCGATCCCGGCATACGATGGAGGGCTATGTCCTCCCCTGTGATCTCCTATCCCCCGGAGCTGCCGGTCAGTGCGGCCAGGGCCGAGATCTCCGATGCCATCCGCGACCATCAGGTCGTGATCGTCGCCGGTGCGACGGGCTCTGGCAAGACCACGCAGCTGCCGAAGATCGCGCTCGAGCTGGGGCGCGAGCGCATCGCGCACACGCAGCCCCGGCGTCTCGCCGCCCGCACGATCGCGGAACGAGTCGCGGAAGAGCTCCAGGTCGAGATGGGCGCGCTCGTCGGATACAAGGTGCGCTTCACCGACAAGGTGTCCGACGCCACCCGCATCGCCCTGATGACCGACGGCATCCTGCTCAACGAGATCCACCGCGACCGGCTGCTCACGCGCTACGACACGATCATCATCGACGAGGCGCACGAGCGCTCCCTCAACGTCGACTTCCTGCTCGGCTACCTGGCCCGCATCCTCCCGGAGCGCCCCGACCTCAAGGTGATCATCACCTCGGCGACGATCGATCCGGAGAGCTTCGCGAAGCACTTCGCCGCCTCCGACGGCACGCCGGCACCGATCATCGAGGTCTCCGGACGCACCTATCCGGTGGAGATCCGCTATCGCGGTCCGGTCGAGGATGCGGACGACGAGGCCGAGCCGGCCGAGCCGGAGGACGAGGTCTCGGCCATCGTCGCCGCGCTGCGTGAACTCGACCGCGAGGCGCCGGGCGACGTGCTCGTCTTCCTCCCCGGCGAG
>NZ_JAGYWT010000378.1:0-2464 GCF_019279095.1 Microbacterium sp. BF1
TCAGATCGGTGATCATCGCTGCTTCGCCATCCGTCGTTCGAGCCACGCGCTGAAGCGCGTGAGCGGGATCGTCACGATCAGGTACAGGATCGCCGCCATGATCAGCGGCGTCGCGTTGGTGTTCTGCTGAGCGTCTGCACCGGGAGCGGGACGATCCTCGTTCCCTCGCCACCCGAGTCGTCGAGGTTCCCTAGCGCCTTCCATCGGCGTCATCCGCCGCCTGGATGAGAACTTCCAGGCGGTAGCCGAGCCAGTCGTACACATCGTGACGACCGTCGGTTCCGGTCTCTTCGTCGGAGGTGATCCCCAGGCGAGCCGCGATCACGAGTCGAATGGCGGTGAGCGTGCGGAGCCAGGAGTCGAGGTCTGCAGTGGGGACCGAGAGTTCGCGCGTCAGGAGGGCCTCCGCCTCCTCGAGACCGTCACCACCCTCGGGGAGTTCTCGGAGCGCCGTCCGCATCAGGCGCGCATCGCTGAGTCGCCGATCGAGGAGGTCGTCTCGCGTGCTCTCCGCGAAGCCGGCAACGGAGGCGGGATCGTCGGGGTAGGGGTTCGGTGCCAGCCGGTCGATCGCGGGGTCCCCGACGTCACGCGAGGTGACGAGCAGCTCGAGGAAGTCATCCACGAGCTTCGCGAGGTGGTGCTCCTCGATGGCGGTGATCGGGACGATCACGGTGTCAGAGGTCATGACGTCGCCTTCCTGACCGTGGCCCAGAGCCCGAAGTCGTGCATGGCCTGTGCATGCAGCTCCATGGTCTCGCGCGGTCCGGTGGCCACGATCGCATGCCCGTCGTGGTGCACGGCGAGCATCAACGCCGTCGCGTGATCGAGGGAGTACCCGAAATACGTGCGGAAGACGCGCACCACGTAGCTCATCAGGTTGACGGGGTCGTTCCAGACCACCACCTGCCATGGCTCGAGGGGAGTAGCGCTCAGGTCGGTCACCTCATCGAGGTCGGGAACCGCTGTCGGGATCGTCACGCCCAGCCCATCTCATGCAACTGCTCGTCGTCGATTCCGTAGAAGTGCGCGATCTCATGGACCAGTGTGGTGTGGATCTCGTCGCGGAGCTCGTCGTCGGTCTCGCACTGCGCGAGGTGCGGTTCGCGGTAGACGACGATGCGATCGGGGAGTTCACCCATTCCGTACTGCGTCCGCTCGGTCAGCGCCAGGCCGTCGTAGAGCCCGAGCAGATCGAGGCTGCCGTCCTCGGGCCGATCCTCGACGACGAACACGACGTTCTCCAGCCCTTCGACCATGTCGTCGGGGAGGCGGTCGAGCTCGTCGATCACGAGCTCTTCGAAGGCGGCGGCATCCATGTCCATCATCTCCAGCCTAGGGGCGACGGATGGTCAGTGGAGGAGAACGAGAATCGCGGCCACCACGATGAACAGGGCGCCGAAGACCGTGTTGAGGACACGCTGCCCTCGCGCCGTGCGCGTGAGGCGACGGAAGGGGCGCGCGGCCGCAGCGAAGAACCCCCACATCACGATCACATCGACGACGATCACGGTGACGATGAGGGTGAGGTACTGGGGCAGTGGCGGCTCATCCAGCCGGACGAACTGCGGGATGAACGCCAGGAAGAAGACGATCGCCTTCGGGTTCAGCAGGTTGACCCAGAACCCCCGGCGGATCATCGACCAGTGGCTCTCCCTGGAATCGACCGGAACGGGAACGTCGTCGACCACGACCGCCGGCTTCGTGAGGATGAGACGTATCCCGAGGAACACCAGGTACGCCGCACCGGCATAGCGGATGCCGTTGAAGAGCACCTCCGAGCGAGAGACCAGCAGTCCGACGCCGGCGGCCACGACAGCCACATGGACGATCAACGCGATCTGCTGCCCGACGATGCCCCATATCGATCGTCGCCACCCTTGATTCATGGCGTTCGACATCGTGTTGATCGCACCGGCGCCGGGCGTGAAACTGATCACGACGGAGGCGGTCAGCAACGAGAACCAGACCGCGAGCGACACCCCGTCAGTCTAGAGCTCAGGAGGGGAACAGGCCGATCATGCGGAGATGCGAAGAAGGCCCGAACCTTGCGATTCGGGCCTTCTTCAGGAGGGTGAGTAACGGGACTCGAACCCGCGACATCCGGCACCACAAGCCAGCGCTCTACCAGCTGAGCTATACCCACCATGTGCCCACCGGAGCAGGCAACCATACGAGTGTATTACATGTTCGAAGTGAACTCGGACACCGTGCGCGAAGCGATCTCCCGTGCCTCGTCGCTGGACGGCCCCGGCTCATCGACGAACACCGCTTCGCGGTAGTACCGGAGCTCCCTGATCGACTCGAGGATGTCGGCGAGCGCACGGTGACCGCCGTCTTTGGCGGGGGCCTGGAAGAACACCCGCGGGTACCAACGGCGCGAGAGCTCCTTGATGCTGGAGACGTCGACGTTGCGGTAGTGCAGCCACTGATCCACCTGCGGCATGTACTTCGCCAGGAACAT
>NZ_JAGYWT010000379.1:0-2455 GCF_019279095.1 Microbacterium sp. BF1
GACCGGGTCGACCCCGCTGCCGGTGTACCAGGCGCTCCGCTCCCAGCTCGCGGGTCGCGACGTCTCCCAGGTGCGCGGCTTCGCCCTCGACGAGTACGTCGGCATCGACCCCGCGCACCCGGAGAGCTACCGCTCCGTCATCACGCGTGAGGTCGTCGAGCCGCTCGGACTCGACCCGCAGCGCATCCATGTCCCCAACGGCGCGCAGGCGACGATCCAGCACGCCGGCGACGACTACGAAGCGGCCATCGACGCCGCAGGCGGTGTCGATCTGCAGATCCTCGGTATCGGCACGGACGGGCACATCGGCTTCAACGAGCCCGGATCGTCGTTCGCGTCGCGCACTCGCGTGAAGACGCTCACGGAGCAGACCCGCGAGGACAACGCCCGCTTCTTCGACTCGATCGACGACGTGCCCATGCACTGCATCACGCAGGGGCTCGGGGTGAAGGCCGCGGGGGTCGCGGATCACCGGCCGCGCGCACGAGCTGAACCGCGCCGTAACCTCCTATACCCACCAGGACCAAGCCCGCCGGGATGAGCACCATGCCGACGGGGAGCCTCGTATCCAACGCCACGAATCCGAACACGAGGACCGCGCCGACGAGAACGACGCCGCCACCCAGAAGAAGCGGCCACCGTGAAGCACTCCAGCGCCACTGCATCCCGTGGCGCTGAGCCATCCCGCTCGCCAGCTGCCCCCACACCAGGAACGTGAACAGGATCACCTGGGAGGCGAGGACGTCGTCCTGCCGGAGGACGAGCGCGAACGCCACGAGATACCCGGCCGTGACAGCCGCATTGACCATCTGGAGCCCGGCGAGCGCGCGTCGGTCGGTGGCACGGTCCCGGCGCTCCACCACCGCATCCGCGTCCGCCAGATACTGGCGCGCGACGTCGGCATCGGGCGGATCGAGGGCATCCTGACCGGGAATCGGCTTCTGCTGCACGTCGAACCTCCTCCACTTTCCGTATGGAAAGCTTTCTACTTTCCTATCGGAAAACCGGGAGGGGATCAACCCCTCGTTACATGACGAAGGCCGCCCCACACCGTGGGGCGGCCTTCTCAAGAATGTTCTGCGCGATTGTACGCAGGTCTGCAGTGCCTTAGCGGCGGAGTCCGAGACGCTCGATCAGCGAGCGGTAGCGCGCGATGTCGATGTCCTGGAGGTAGCCGAGCAGACGACGGCGCTGACCGACGAGCAGGAACAGCCCACGACGCGAGTGGTGGTCGTGCTTGTGCTCCTTGAGGTGCTCGGTGAGGTCCTTGATGCGCTGCGTCAGCATTGCGACCTGCACCTCGGGGGATCCGGTGTCACCGGGGTGCGTCGCGTACTCTTCGATGATCGCCTTCTTGACGTCTGCTTCCAGTGCCATAGATTCGATCCCCTCTCTGCTTGTTGCGCGGCGCCCGACGCCTGATACGTGGGCTCTCTTTATCCGCGGCCGATCAAACGGCAACCTGACGAGTCTACCAGCCGGCGACTGCCTCCGGCGCCACCGGCCGGGAGGGAGGCCCGCACGGTTCAACTAGGCTCGAAAGGTGCAGAAGAAGTTCGACGAGTGAGCGCCCGCCGCGGCCACCTGATCGACCTCTCCCCCCTGAGGTCCAGCCCGGCATTCGCCCGGATGTGGATCGGATCCACCCTCGCCGGCATCGGCGGCCAGCTCACCATCGTCACGGTGATGCTCCATGTGTTCGCCCTGACGCAGAACACCTTCGCCGTCTCCATGATCGCGGTCGCCGGCCTCGTGCCGATGATCCTCGCCGGGTTGTACGGCGGCATGCTCGCTGACGCGTTCGACCGACGCCGTGTGGCCCTGATCGCGGCGACGATCACCTTCGCATCCACCGCCCTGCTCGCCGCGCTCACCTGGACGGGCATGGAGACGATCTGGTGGCTGTACGTCCTGAGCATGATCAACTCGGCCGCCAACTCGGTGGGCATGGCCACGCGCACCGCCATCGTGCCTCGCCTCATCCCTCGCGACAAGCTCGCGGCCGCATCCGCCCTCAACGGTGTGGCCTTCGGACTCACGGTGATGGCGGGGCCGGCGCTGGCCGGCCTGCTCGTCGCCCTCACCGGGTACGGGTGGACCTACACGATCGACGTCGTGCTGATGCTGTCGATGTTCCTCGGGCTGTGGACACTGCCATCGCTGAGGCCGGAGGGGGCGGTCGTCCGTCCGGGCCTCGAGTCGCTCGTCGACGGCTGGCGATTCCTGCGCAAGGCCGGCAACGTCCGGATGCAGTACATCATCGACATCATCGCGATGACGTTCGGACAGCCTCTCGTGCTCTTCCCTGCGCTCGGCACGGTGCTCCTCGGTGGCGGTGCGCTCACCACCGGCATCCTCACCGCCGCCGTCGCGGTCGGCACGTTCGCCTCGAGCCTGTTCTCGGGCCGCGTTGTGCAGTACCGCTGGCACGGCCGCGGCATCGCTCGGGCGGTGC
>NZ_JAGYWT010000038.1:0-10010 GCF_019279095.1 Microbacterium sp. BF1
CGGCAGAGGAGCTTCCCGATCGCCTAGGAGAGCTCAGCGCCTTCGCGAACGGCTCGTCGTCCGAATCGCCCTACATCCCTCCCATTGTCCGCGCGATCATCACCCACTTCATGTTCGGGTATGACCACTACTTTGCTGATGGAAATGGCAGGATCGCCCGAACCTCCTTCTACTGGTCGATGCTTCACAACGGGTACTGGCTGGCCGAGTACCTTGCGATATCAAAGATCCTCCGTGCCGCTCCCGGAAGGTATGGCGACAGCTACCAATACACCGAAGACGACGGCAATGACCTCACATACTTCATCCTCCACCAGCTCCACGTGATCGCACGGGCTCTCGACGAGCTCGACCTCTACATCGAAGGCCGCCAGCGTGAATCGCAGCGGGTGCAGTCCGCGCTTCGCAGCGCTGTCCGGGACTTCAATATGCGTCAGACTCAAATCCTCGAATGGCTCACGCGAGAATCTCCTTCAGGAATCACTGCGATCGAGATCGCCAACCGCTATCGAGTTTCCACCCAAACGGCTAGGAACGATCTCTCATACCTAGAGTCGTTCGGACTACTCACCCGCGGGGTGGCCAAACACCCGATCGTTTGGCACCCGACGAACGATCTATCGTCACGGCTTGCTCAGCTGGGAGATCAGGAGAGCTCATAAAGCCAAGCGCATGTTCTTCTTTGGCTTTCTTGTCGCTTCGGAGTCGAACCGGGCACCCTCGTCACATCCCCATCGCCGATCTGCTTCACTGGGGGCATGACGACACACGAAGGGGAGCCGCACGGCGCCGGGCTCGGTCAGCGACTGAACTGGTTGCGCGCGGGGGTGCTGGGCGCGAACGACGGCATCGTCTCGGTCGCCTCGCTCGTGGTCGGAGTCGCCGGCGCGACGACCGACAACGCCGCACTCCTCACCGCGGGAATCGCCGGCCTCGTGGGTGGAGCCATCTCGATGGCGCTCGGCGAGTACGTCTCGGTGAGCAGCCAGCGCGACAGTGAGCGTGCCCTCATCGCGAAGGAGAGCGAAGAGCTGCGCACCATGCCCGCAGCGGAGCTCGACGAGCTCACTCAGCTCTACCGCGACCGTGGACTCTCCGACGAGACGGCGCGTCAGGTCGCGGAGGAGCTCACGGCGCACGACGCCCTGGCTGCGCACCTGGAGGTCGAGCTCGGCATCGACCAGGACGACCTGGTGAATCCGTGGCACGCGGCGATGTCGTCGGCGATCGCCTTCACTCTCGGCGCGCTGCTGCCCTTGCTGGCCATCCTGCTTCCGCCCCCGGAGTGGCGGGTCCCGGTCACCTTCGTGGCCGTCCTCCTGGCTCTGGCCGTGACGGGCATGCTGTCCGCGAAGATCGGGGGTTCGGCGCCGGTGCGCGCATCGATCCGACTGGTCATCGGCGGCGGGCTCGCCCTGGCCGCGACCTGGCTCATCGGCACCCTTCTCGGCACCACGGGCGTCGTCTAGCGACCACCGCGACGAGGAACGACGAAGGGCGGATGCCGCAGCATCCGCCCTTCGTCTGATCCGTTCCGAGGATCAGTTCGACATGAAGCCGACGAGCAGTCCGCCCGTCACCTTCACGGCGAGGTTGTAGATTCCGGCCACCACGGCGCCGAGCACCGTGAAGACGATCAGGTTCAAGATGGCGACCACAGCCGCGAAGGCCATCACCTGAGGAAGACCGACCACTTCGGAGAGAACGAAGCTGTTGTCGGTGATGCCGAGCAGGAAGCTCTCCGCCGTCGTCATGATCCCCGTCGCCTGGAACACCAGGAAGATGAGGAAGAACGACACCATCGTGACGACCGCGAGGGCGACCGCTCCGAGGAACGAGAGCTTCACGGCCGACCAGAAGTCCACGTAGACCAGTCGGAGGCGTACCTGCTTGCCACTGGTCTTGCGGGTCGACTTCTTCGCCAGCTTGTCGGCCACTGTGCTCATGCGTCTGTATCCTCGGGGGTCTGTGTCGTCTCGGGGGCCTGGGTCTCGGCATCCTCCGCTTCCGCCTCGTCTTCGGCGAGGCCACGCTCGCCGTTACGGGCGATGGCGAGGATGCGGTCGGCCTCCGTCGTACGGGCGAACACCACTCCCATGGTGTCTCTACCCTTGGCGGGGACCTCGGCCACGGCAGAGCGTACCACCTTGCCGCTGGAGAGAACCACCAAGACCTCGTCGTCCTCGGAGACGATCAGACCACCCGCGAGAGTGCCCCGATCGTCGTTGAGCTTGGCGACCTTGATGCCTGTTCCGCCGCGTCCCTGCACGCGGTATTCCTCCACCGCGGTGCGCTTGGCGTACCCGCCGTCGGTGACGACGAAGACGAACTTGCCGGGCGCTGCGACAGAAGCCGAGAGCAGGCAGTCCTCGTCGATCTTGAACTTCATGCCCCGGACACCGGCCGTGGCACGACCCATCGGACGCAGTGCCTCGTCGGTCGCCTCGAAGCGCACCGACATGCCGCGACGGCTGATGAGGAGGATGTCGTCCTCGGCGTTCACCAGGAGCGCGCTGACGAGTTCGTCCTCCTCGTTCAGGCGGATCGCGATGACGCCGCCCTGACGGTTGGTGTCGTACGCCTCGAGTCGCGTCTTCTTGACCAGACCCTCGCGCGTCGCCAGCACCAGGTAGTCCGCCACCTGGTAGTCGCGGATGTCGAGCACCTGCGCGATGTTCTCGTCCGGCTGCAGGGCGAG
This sequence comes from Microbacterium sp. BF1, assembly GCF_019279095.1. Lineage (NCBI taxonomy): Bacteria > Bacillati > Actinomycetota > Actinomycetes > Micrococcales > Microbacteriaceae > Microbacterium > Microbacterium sp. BF1. The sequence continues at coordinate 2,699 of NZ_JAGYWT010000038.1, forward strand.
CAGGTTCGCGACGTGCATGCCCTTCGCATCGCGCCCGGCCTCGGGCACCTCGTAGGTCTTCGCACGGTAGACGCGACCCTTGTCGGTGAAGAACAGCAGCCAGTGGTGCGTGGTCGTCACGAAGAAGTGCTCGACGATGTCGTTCGCGCGCAGCTGCGCACCCTTGACGCCCTTGCCGCCGCGGTGCTGCGAACGGTAGTTGTCGCTGCGCGTGCGCTTGATGTAGCCCTCGCGGGTGACGGTGACGACCATCTCCTCCTCGGCGATGAGGTCTTCCATCGAGACATCACCGTCGAAGCCGTGCAGGATGTGCGTGCGACGCTCGTCTCCGAAGCGGTCGACGATACCGGTCAGCTCTTCGCGGATGATCGTGCGCTGACGACCCTCATCGGCCAGGATCGACTTGTAGTCGGTGATCTGGGCCTCGAGCTCGTTGGCCTGGTCGATGATCCGCTGACGCTCGAGAGCGGCGAGGCGGCGCAGCTGCATCTGCAGGATCGCGTCGGCCTGGATGTCGTCGATGTCGAGGAGCTTCTGGAGTCCCTCGTTCGCATCCGCGGTGGTCTGCGAACGACGGATCAGCGCGATGACCTCGTCGAGCGCGTCGAGCGCCTTGAGGTATCCGCGCAGGATGTGCATGCGCTTCTCGGCCTCGCGCAGACGGAACTCCGTGCGACGGACGATCACATCGATCTGGTGCGAGATCCAGTGCGTGATGAAGCCGTCGATCGCGAGGGTGCGCGGCACACCGTCGACGATCGCGAGCATGTTCGCGCCGAAGTTCTCCTGCAGCTGGGTGTGCTTGTACAGGTTGTTCAGCACGACCTTCGCGACGGCGTCGCGCTTGAGCACGACGACCAGACGCTGTCCGGTGCGGTCGGAGGACTCGTCGCGGATGTCGGCGATACCGGTGATCTTGCCGTCGCGGGCGAGGTCGCCGATCTTCACGGCCACGTTGTCGGGGTTCACCTGGTAGGGCAGCTCGGTGATGACGAGGCAGGTACGACCCTGGATCTCCTCCACGTTGACGACCGCGCGCATCGTGATCGAGCCGCGACCGGTGCGGTACGCCTCGTGGATGCCCTTGTTTCCGAGAATCTGCGCGCCGGTCGGGAAGTCCGGTCCGGGAACACGCTGGATCAGACCTTCGAGCAGCTCCTCACGGGAGATGCCGGGGTTGTCGAGGGCCCAGAGGGCGGCGTCGGCCACCTCGCGCAGGTTGTGCGGCGGGATGTTGGTGGCCATGCCGACCGCGATGCCGACCGAGCCGTTGACGAGCAGGTTCGGGAACCGGGCCGGCAGGACCGTCGGCTCCTGCGTCTGGCCGTCGTAGTTGTCGGTGAAGTCGACGGTGTCTTCTTCGATGTCGCGCACCATCTCGAGCGCGAGCGGGGCCATCTTGGTCTCGGTGTACCGCGGGGCCGCGGCACCCATGTTGCCGGGCGAGCCGAAGTTGCCCTGGCCGAGGGCGAGCGGATACCGCAGCGACCACGGCTGCACCAGTCGCACGAGGGCGTCGTAGATCGCCGAGTCGCCATGCGGGTGGTACTGGCCCATGACCTCGCCCACCACACGGGCGCACTTCGAGAACGACTTGTCGGGGCGGAACCCGCCGTCGTACATGCCGTAGATCACACGGCGGTGCACGGGCTTGAGCCCATCGCGCACATCGGGGAGCGCGCGCCCCACGATGACGGCCATCGCGTAGTCGAGGTAGCTGCGCTGCATCTCCGACTGCAGGTCGACCTGATCGATCTTGCCGTGATCGTGTTCCGGTTCGGTGCGTTCTTCGTCAGTCATGAATCAATCTCTCTGTCACACATCTGGTCTGAGCCCGCGGGCATCAGATGTCGAGGAAGCGGACATCCTTGGCGTTGCGCTGGATGAAGCTGCGTCGGGACTCGACGTCCTCGCCCATCAGCACGCTGAAGATCTCGTCGGCCGCGGCGGCGTCCTCGATGGTGATCTGCTGCAGGGTGCGCGTGGTGTGATCCATCGTCGTCTCCCACAGCTCCTTCGGGTTCATCTCGCCGAGACCCTTGTAGCGCTGGATGCCGGCATCCTTCGGGATGCGCTTGCCGTTCTCGATGCCGTGCTTGAGCAGGGCGTCGCGCTCGGCGTCGCTGAACACGTACTCGTGCGCGGAGTTCGACCACTTCAGGCGGTACAGCGGCGGCATCGCGAGGTACACGAAACCGGCCTCGATGAGTCCGCGCATGTAGCGGAAGAGCAGCGTGAGCAGCAGCGTGGTGATGTGCTGGCCGTCGACGTCGGCATCGGCCATCAGCACGATCTTGTGATACCGCGCCTTCTCGATGTCGAACTCTTCGCCGATGCCCGTGCCGAAGGCCTGGATCATCGCCTGGACTTCCTTGTTGCCCAGGGCCTTGTCCAGACGCGCGCGCTCGACGTTGAGGATCTTCCCTCGCAGCGCCAGGATCGCCTGCGTGTGCGGGTCGCGACCCTGCACCGCGGAACCACCGGCCGAGTCACCCTCCACCAGGAAGATCTCGCTGATCGACGGGTCCTTGCTCGTGCAGTCCTTGAGCTTGTCGGGCATCGCCGCCGACTCGAACACGCTCTTGCGACGGGCGGTCTCTCGCGCCTTCCGCGCGGCGAGGCGGGCGGTCGCGGCGTCGATCGCTTTGCGGATGACGTTCTTCGCCTGGTTCGGGTTGCGCTCGAACCAGTCGCCGAGCTGATCGCCGACGACCTTCTGCACGAAGGCCTTGGCTTCGGTGTTGCCGAGCTTGGTCTTCGTCTGGCCCTCGAACTGCGGTTCTCCGAGCTTGATCGAGATGACCGCGGTCAGTCCCTCGCGCACGTCGTCGCCGGAGAGGTTGTCGTCCTTCTCCTTGAGGAGATTGTTCGCGCGGGCGTACTTGTTGACCAGGGTGGTCAGTGCCGCGCGGAAGCCCTCTTCGTGGGTTCCACCCTCGTGGGTTTTGATCGTGTTGGCGTAGGTGAACACGTTCTCGGTATACGACGTGGTCCACTGCATCGCGACCTCGAGCGAGATCTTGCGCTCGGTGTCTTCCGACTCGAAGGCGATGATCTCGTCGTTGACCACTTCGGCGTGACGCACCTTGTTGAGGTACTCGACGTAGTCGACCAGGCCGCGCTCGTAGAAGAACACGTCTCCCGGCTGCTTGGTGACGGTCGAGCCGTCTTCCTCGACCTCGTAGGCGGAGGACTCGCGCTCATCGCGCAGCTCGATGCGGAGGCCCTTGTTGAGGAAGGCCATCTGCTGGAACCGCGTGCGCAGCGTGTCGTAGTCGAACTCGATGGTCTCGGTGAAGATCGAGGAGTCCGGCCAGAACGTGATGCTCGTTCCGGTCTCGTCCGTCGCCTCGCCCTTCTCGAGCTTCTGCTGCGGGATGCCACCGTCGGCGAAACTGTGCCGCCAGACGAATCCCTTCTGCTTCACCTCGACGTCGAAGCGCGTCGACAGCGCGTTCACGACGGAGGATCCGACACCGTGCAGACCACCGGAGACGGCGTAGGCGCCGCCACCGAACTTTCCGCCGGCGTGCAGGATCGTGAGCACGACCTCGACCGTCGACTTGTTCGGGTCGGAGGAATGCGGATCGACCGGGATGCCTCGACCGTTGTCGACGACGCGCACGCCGCCATCGGCGAGCATCGTGACGAAGATCGTGTCGGCGTAGCCGGCCAGAGCCTCATCGACCGAGTTGTCGACGATCTCGTAGACCAGGTGGTGGAGTCCTCGAGGCCCGGTGGACCCGATGTACATACCGGGGCGCTTGCGCACAGCCTCGAGGCCTTCGAGGATCTGGATCGAATCCGCACCGTACTCACCAGGCTGCTTCGCCTTGGGTGCAATGGTGCCCTCGGTTGCGGGGGTTCCCCCGGTGTTCGATTCCGTCTCGTCAGCAGGGGATTCAGGCGTCATCAGAGGGCATTCTCCACATCGATATCACGAACTCCCATTCTAGCGGAGTTTCGTCGAGAAATGCCGCTCAACGGCCGTGTGTGGGCCTGTGAGCGTTTCGACCCCCTTGCGTGGTGCCCTACCCGTAGGTATCGCGCGGGCCCCGTCCTGGAACGGCTCTGGGACCCCATTTCCACGAGGGAACGTCCGGTCCGATGAAGCGAAGATTCTGGACCCCTGCGTCGGGATACCGTCGGCCGATCTCCGTGAGAATCGTGGCCCGCATGAACTGCAGGTTCTTCGCCCACGCGGTCGAGTCGCACTTCACCGTGAGCAGGCCGCGCTCCAGGGAGACGGGTTCGGAGTGCTTCGCTGTGTCGGCGCCGGCGAGATCGGCCCACTGACGGACGAGATCTTCCCGAGCGAGGGTGATCTGCCAGCCGGAGTCACGGCTCAGCTTGTCGAGCACCGCGCCGAGAGCACCAGGATCGCGCCCAGGAGTGAAGGGAGCGTTGTCATCGTCGTTGGCGATGCGCCGCTTGCGCTTCCAGCTTTTGGAGCTCGGCTGCAGGCCCCGAAGGCGCAGGTACGTGCCGATCGTCTCGGGAACTTCGGCCGCGGGAGTCGAAGCCGCGGGAGTCGAAGCCGCGTCAGTCATCCGCCGCCTCCCGTTCGTCGCTGATCGTTCCGGCGCTGATGCGCACCACGTGGGCATGCAGCACCTCGGGGATATCCTCCTCCACCGCCGCCGTCACCACCACCTGCTCGTAGCCGGCCGTGAGGGCCGCGAGTCGCTGACGCCGATCGGCGTCGAGCTCGGCGAAGACGTCGTCGAGGATGAGCACCGGGTCGCCGGCGGGGGATTCGCTGCGCAGCAGCTCGGCCGAGGCCAGCCGGAGGGCGAGGGCGACCGACCAGGACTCGCCGTGAGAGGCATAGCCCTTCACGGGGAGGTCGCGAACACGCAGAACCAGGTCGTCCCGGTGCGGCCCGGTGAGGGTCAGCCCGCGATCGAGCTCGTTCGACCGCTTCGCTGCGAGCGACGCGCGGAAGAGATCGGCGATACGGTGCGGATCGCTGAGTCGGTCGATGGCCGATGCGCCGTCGGCTCCTTCGCCACCGTCTTCTCCTTCTTCGGGGTCGCCGCCGCCGACGGAGAGCGCCCACTCCAGTTCCGGACGATGATCGGCACCGGCGATCGCCTCGTAGGCATCGGCAACCGGCTGCTGCAGATCCGCCGCGAGACGCTGACGTGCCGTGATGATCTCCGACCCGAGCGAGACGAGCTTGTCGTCCCACACATCCAGCGTGCTCAATCCTTCGCCGCGGACACCGCGAGCTCGGGCAGACTTCAGCAGCGCATTGCGCTGTTTGAGCACACGGTCGTAGTCGGCGAGGACGGCCGCGAGCCTCGGAGTGCGTTGGATGAGGAGCTGATCGGTGAAGCGGCGGCGAGCCGAGGGGTCGCCGCGCACGATCTGCAGATCTTCCGGAGCGAACAGCACCACATGTGCGTAGCGGGGGAGTTCGTTCGGCTTCGAGGGCGAGCCGTTGATGCGAGCCTTGTTCGATCCCTGCCTGTTCACCTGGACCTCGGCGAGCACGCGACGCTCGCCGTGCGAGAGTCGCGCGCGGATCACTGCGAACTCCTGCCCGTCACGGACCATCGGCGCATCCGAGGAGACACGGTGCGATCCGAGCGTCGCGAGGAAAACGATGGCCTCGGCGAGATTCGTCTTCCCCTGACCGTTGCGCCCGACGAGGACGTTCGGTCCGCGATGCAGGGTGAGTTCAGCGGTCGCGTAATTGCGGAAATCGACCAGACTCAGGTGCTCCACAATCACGGAGTCAGCCTACCTTCGGGGTCTGACACAGGTTCTTCTCTGGTTTTCATGTGGGGCGCAGGTGACGACGCGCCCCTCGCTCGCAGAGCGGGTTCCCTCCCGATGCTCATTCCGGGATCACCACATCTCCCGAAGGATCTACGTGAGCGCCAAGGCGCCGGCCGATCCGGGAACGTTTCGGGTAGGGAGGTAGCGGAGAGGATCAGCGCAGGAGCAGGTTGGGCTGAAGCAGGTACTTGAACGAGTCGAGGCCGGCCTGGTCCACGGAGGTCTGACTCGTGATCAGCACCGGGCTGAGCTTGTTGGCATTGTCGCTCGAGGTGAACGTCACGCGGACGAACTCGCTCTTCACCGCGCCGAGGGCCTCGATGAGGTACTGCGGGTTCAGGCCGAGCGTGACCTCGTCGCCGCCGGCGAGGATCGCATCGACAGACTCGGAGGCGCGTGCGTGGTCTCCCCCCGAAGCATCCATGGTCACGCTGTCGCTGGAGAACGTGAAACGCAGTGGAGCAGCGCGATCGAGAACGAGAGAAACTCGGCGGACGGCCTCGACCAGGTCGGCCGTGTTGACGACCGCGTAGTGATCCGTCTGCTCCGGGAAGAGTCGGCGAACGGGCGGGAAATTGCCCTTGATCAGGAGAGAAGTGACGGTCTTGTTTCCTGCGGTGAAGGCGATGATCTCTCGGTCGCCTGCTCCGGAGAAGGCCACCTGGATCGTGCCGGCGTGACCGAAGGTCTTACCCACTTCGAGGAGCGTGCGTGCGGGAACCAGTGCGGTGGCCTCGACGGCTTCGCCGTCCCACGGCACATCCCGCAGCGAGACGCGGTAGCGGTCGGTCGCGACGAGGCTGAGGTTGTGTCCGGAGACTTCGAGCTGCACACCGGTGAGCACGGGGGTCACATCGTCACGCGACGCGGCGAATCCGACCTGGGAGATGGCGGTGCCGAAGTCGTCGGCGGGAACCACACCGGAAGAACCCGTCACCTCGGGGATCGACGGGTATTCCTCGACCGGCATGGCAGCGAGTGTGAACCGTGCGGAGCCGCAGGTGACGGCGATGCCGCCGTCTTCCTCGACCGCGATCTCGATCGGAGCGTTCGGGAGGCGGCTCGCGATGTCGGAGAGCAGCCGGCCGTGGACCAGAATCGTGCCGGGTGTCTCCACCGTGGCTTCGATGGTCGTCCGCGCGGATGCTTCGTAGTCGAAGGCGGAGAGTGTCAGACCGGAACCATCGGCTTCGATCAGGACTCCGGCCAGGATCGGCTGGGGGTTGCGCTGCGGCAGAAGCTTGACGACGAACGAGACAGCCTCGCTGAAGACATCGCGGTTGACCTGAAACCTCACGGGTGCTCCCTTGTCGTCGAACTGTGACGCGTTGTCGTCTGCCCTGCCGGTGCAGGGCTTCCCATGCTAGCCCCACACTCCGGCGTATCCCTACGCCGAGGTTCTTGTCGTTCGTCCGGCGGTTCTCCCCACCGTCTGGTGATCGGATCGCGCATTGAATGACTTAACTCCTTAACGGTGTTAACAGCTGTGGATACTGTGGATAAGTCGGTGGATAGCAAGAGCGAGTAG
>NZ_JAGYWT010000380.1:0-2455 GCF_019279095.1 Microbacterium sp. BF1
TTACGTGGGGGCGAAGCGCCGCAAGCTCGACGACCTCACCTACCCGCACGGCATCGCTTTCGGTTTCGCGCAGGCGCTGGCGCTGATCCCGGGTGTCTCCCGCTCGGGCGGCACCATCACGATGGGGGGGCTGAGGGATGGAAGAAGGGGCGGAGTTCGTGGGCATGAGCGAACCTGTTCGTCAGGCCCGGCCCTACCGCCAGCAGCATCTTCGAGGGCGGTGGCATATGCCCTCTAGATGCAAGCGTACTACGGCAGGTATTTCCGTGGTACCCGATGGGGGTACGAGGTACTCTTGTGGTCTGACCACACGCACGCCGAGGGGATGGAGACCCACGATGAGCACGATGAGCATGAACGGCCGCACGATGTCGATGACGATGGGTGCCGCCCGCCCTCGTCCCGCCTCCGACGTGATTCAGGACGTCGCCCGCTGGCAGGCCGCCCTGCTCGTTGGCCGCGATCCGGGGGCCACCCCCGTGGGCGAATCTGGCTGGCCCCTGTCTCGTCAGGCTGCCCGCTCCTACTTCGGTACGGACGTGCTCAGCGGGTCCACCTGCGCGTTCGGCTGAATCGTCCCGCGGCGGCTGTCCCCGCTGTCCCGTCCCATCCCGTCCGCCCCTACGTAGTAGGGGCGTGGGGATGGGATGGGACGGGACGAGGGGACCGACGCCGCCACGGTGCTACGGGCTCTTCATGGCCTTCTTCATGGCCTCGATCGCTCGGCGCGGTGGATACGCCCCGCCGATCTCCTTCGCCCTCTTGAACAGCTTCTGCACACCGAGGTCGCGCGGGATTCCGTTCTCATCGAAGAACGTGCCCGTCCGGTCCGTCGTCCACTCCTCCCGAGGCTCCGCCTTCGGTGTGCTGGAGGCCTTACCCCTCGCCCATGGCGGGCCGTTGCGACGCACCTTCTCGGGGACCGGCTTGTACTCGGCGCGCTCCTCGTCGGTCATGTCCACTACGCGCTGATACTCGGCGGCGAGGGCGGCCGGGTCCGTCTCGTCGGCATCGTGCAGCATGCAGGTGTCGGCTGCGGGAAGCATGCCGCGCTCGGGATCTAGGACGTACGACACGCGCCGCCAGCGCCCTTCCTCGTCGGAGTGTCCGCACTCCCACGAGACGCGCGCCTGTTCGACCGTCACGGGTCGCCCTGCCGCCTTCAGCACCGAGGCGAAGGTCTGCACTCGGAGCTTGGGCGGCAGTTGCTGTCCGAGGGCGAATGCAGCCCGCTCTGCCTCCTCGCGAGCGTGTACCTCCGCCCGGGCGCGAGTCAGGCGGTCCCACTCGTCGCTCCACTCGCTGCCGTCCACGGATACGGCCTCCTCGACCAGAACGGCGAGTTCAGAGCGCCAGTCCCAGCCGCCGAGCGCGTCCGCCTCGACGTGGCAGCATCGCTCCACTTCGAGGGCGGGCACGGCATCCGCTACGAGGATCGGCACTCTCAGGTCGCGGAGCGTCTTCGGATAGCGGATCCGCACGAAGCCGTCGCACTCCTCGTGCAGAACGTCTTCCCAGCGTGCGTCTCCGGTGCGCCCGGTCACAGGTCGCACCCGACGCGCGCTGTACTCCAACCGTGTGGGCTGGTGCGGGTAGTAGCTCGCGCACATGACGATCACGCCCGCGGCGCTGCTGTAGGCGTTGAGCCCGCGGTCCTTGGCGGCGCTCGACAGGAGATCGAGCGCCTTTCGGGCCGGGATCACTCGATCATCCATCGGCGTCCTCCTCCTCGCCGTACCACTCGCCGCGAGCGCGGCGATCTTCGAACTCGCGCAGGGCTTCGTCAGCCTCCGCGCGCTCCTTCTCGCTCAGCCGGAGCGGCGATGACTTCGGGAGCGAGAGGCGATGGAACTCCGCGATGCCCTCGGCGCGCATACGCTCTGCCTCTGCAATCTCAGCGGCGAGGCTCTCGTCGGCGCTCACGACTCGTCCTGGGCGACCTCGGCGCTCACCGCCTCGACCACGGTCACGATTCGCGCGTCAGGCCCGAAGGGCGTTCGCGGCTGACGCTTCGCCGCGGGGATGACTTCCAGCAGGCGCTCGACTTCGTTGAGATCGACGCGGATCGCGCGCGTGCCGGGAAGCTTGAAGCCGGTGAGGGTGCCGTCGCTGATCCGGTTGCGGATGGTGCGGACGTCGCAGCCCCAGATGCGGGCAGCCTGCTCCTGGGTGCCGAGACGACGGCGGGCGGGGGAAGTGGGGTTGTTGATGGACATGGGATGACTCCTTGGAGTGAGCACCGACTAGGTGCGCTTCGTCATCCGTTCTGCTCAACCGGTTCCGGCTATCGGCCCGTCTGGCCGATGCTTCGTTAGCGGCGAGGTCCATGATTACGCAGCAGCGCTGCGTGCCGACTTGGAGGTCATCGCCGACTGCGGGCACTACCCATGGGTCGAGCAACCGGCGCGGTTGCGGGAATGTCTCGTCCCCTGGCTCGCTCCTACCGAGAGCTGAC
>NZ_JAGYWT010000381.1:0-2438 GCF_019279095.1 Microbacterium sp. BF1
CGCTGCCCACGGCTTCGACCTTCTGGGTCGTGATCGGCATCCTCGTGGTGCTGACGGTGGGGGCGTTCCTTCGGGCATGGACCTACCGTGCGCCCTCGCTGTGGCTGGTGATCGCGTTTAGCGTGCTGGCCGTGTTCGCGTTCCTCGTCTGGGCGGCCGCCGGCGGACTCGTGCCCGTCACGAGCCTGCTGTTCGGTGCGGTCTCGCTCTCGGTGCCCCTGGTCTTCGGAGCTCTCGGCGGCGTCATCGGCGAGCGCGCCGGCGTCGTGAACGTCGCGATCGAGGGGCAGCTGCTCCTGGGCGCGTTCTCCGCGGCGCTCCTGTCGAGCATCACGGGCAACCCGTTCGTCGGTCTCGTCGGCGCCATGATCGGCGGCGTCCTGGTGGCGAGTGTGCTCGCCGCATTCGCGATCAAGTACCTCGTCGAGCAGGTCATCGTCGGTGTCGTGCTCAACGTGCTCGTCACCGGTCTCACGGGCTTCCTCTACGGCGCGCTGCTCGCTCCGAACGAGGCGACGCTGAACAGGCCGGTGCGCTTCCCGCGCGTCGAGATCCCGGTGCTCAGCGACATCCCGATCATCGGACCGGTGCTGTTCAACCAGACGTTCATCGGGTACCTGATGTTCATCACCGTCGGCGTCGTGGCCTGGGGCCTCTACCGCACCCGGTGGGGTCTGCGGCTGCGTGCCGTCGGTGAGCACCCGCAGGCTGCGGACACCGTGGGCATCAAGGTGAACCCGACCCGGTTCTGGAACGTGCTGCTCGCCGGCGCGATCGCGGGCATGGGCGGCGCGTACTTCACCCTCGTCTCGGTCCCGCAGTTCGGAAAGGACATGACGGCCGGGCTCGGATTCATCGCCCTTGCCGCGGTGATCTTCGGACGCTGGGACCCGATCCGCGCCACGCTCGCGGCGCTGCTGTTCGGATTCGCCACCAACCTGCAGAACCTGCTGTCGATCCTGAAGACGCCCATCCCGGGTGAGTTCATGCTGATGCTGCCCTACGTGGTGACGCTGCTCGCGGTCGCCGGGTTCGCCGGGCAGATCAAGGCGCCTGCCGCCGACGGCAAGCCCTACATCAAGTCGTAGCCCTGCAGGGAAGAGAGAACATCGCAATGACGGACATCGACTGGGATGAGCTGCGCCAGGTCGCAACCGACGCCATGACCAAGGCGTACGCGCCGTACTCCCGCTATCGCGTGGGTGCGGCCGCCCTGGTCGGCGACGGTCGCATCGTGGCCGGCTGCAACGTCGAGAACGCCTCCTACGGCGTGACGTTGTGCGCCGAGTGCGCTCTGGTCGGCGACCTGCACATGTCCGGCGGCGGCCAGCTCGTCGCGTTCGTGTGCGTCAACAACGAGGGGCAGACCATCATGCCGTGCGGACGCTGTCGCCAGCTGCTGTTCGAGCACGCGATGCCCGGGATGCTGCTGGAGACCGTCTCCGGCATCCGCACGATCGACGAGGTGCTGCCCGACGCATTCGGGCCGCGCGACCTGGAGGAAGCACGATGACCGCTGCACAGGCTCAGGTAGCCATCGAACCGTTCGACGCGATCGATGTGATCCGCGCCAAGCGCGACGGCGGTGCCGTGCCGGAGCCCGCGCTTCGCTGGATGGTCGACGCCTACACGCGCGGCTACGTCTCCGACGCGCAGATGGCGTCGTTCGCGATGGCCATCTTCCAGCGCGGCATGGAGCGCGATGAGATCCGCGTGCTGACCGACGCGATGATCGCCTCGGGGGAGCGGATGAGCTTCGCCTCTCTCGGCAAGCGCACCGTCGACAAGCACTCCACCGGTGGCGTGGGCGACAAGATCACGCTGCCGCTCGCCCCGCTGGTCGCCTCGTTCGGCGTGGCCGTTCCGCAGCTGAGCGGTCGTGGACTCGGCCACACCGGTGGCACGCTCGACAAGCTCGAGTCGATCCCCGGATGGCGCGCCGCTCTCAGCAACGAGGAGATGTTCGCGCAGATGCAGGGCGACGTCGGTGCGGTCATCTGCGCGGCCGGCTCCGGGCTCGCCCCCGCGGACAAGAAGCTGTACGCACTGCGCGACGTCACCGGCACGGTCGAGGCGATCCCGCTGATCGCATCGAGCATCATGTCGAAGAAGATCGCCGAGGGCACGGACGCTCTCGTGCTCGACGTGAAGTTCGGATCCGGCGCATTCATGCAGGACATCGATCGCGCCCGCGAGCTGGCACGCACGATGGTCGCGCTCGGCACCGACTCGGGTGTCGCGACGACGGCGCTGCTGACCGACATGAATGTGCCGCTCGGGCTCGCGATCGGCAACGCCAACGAGGTCAGGGAGTCCGTCGAGATCCTCGCCGGGGGCGGACCGTCGGATGTGCGCGAGCTGACGATCGCCCTGGCACGCGAGATGCTCGCCCTCGCCGGGCAGCCGGATGCCGACGTGGAGCCCGCCCTCGATGACGG
>NZ_JAGYWT010000382.1:0-2431 GCF_019279095.1 Microbacterium sp. BF1
TGCGGGAATCGCAGGTCGAGCCCACCGCCGTGGATGTCGAACTCGGGCCCGAGATAGCGCTTCGACATCGCGGAGCACTCGATGTGCCATCCCGGACGCCCGGCGCCCCACGGCGACGCCCAGGTGGGGTGATCTTCATCGTGCTGGCCATCACCCCGGGGCGGCTCTCGAAGCATGTCCTGGACGGGGGCGGACGGGCCGTGGTCGTGGACAACGGTGTGATCGCCAGCGCGCTGGCCCAGCACCTCGCAGAGGAGACCGGCCTCGCCCGCGACAGCATCACCGTCGGCGTCGGTCATCGCACCGTCGACGTGACCGTACGCCCCGGCATCGGCATCCCGCTCGACAAGGCCGACGTGGCCTCGGCTGCCGAGGCGGAGCTGCAGACCTACCGGCTGGCCCACCGGGTCCGCACCCGGGTGCGCATCGAGCGACCCGCCGAGAAGGAGGACGAACTGTGAACAACACCAATCGTGCGTTGAATCGCACCCTGCTCCTGATCATCGGGGTGCTGTTCCTCGGGCTCGGCGCCCTCGGCATCGCCATCATGAGCTGGCCGACGGCGTCGGACATCTGGGCCGCAGGTGGCAAGGACGTGAAGTCCTGGCTCGACCAGGCGATCGCCGCGACCGCGATCGCCGGTGGCGGCCTGTCATGGATCGGCATCGGCGCTGTCGTGGCGATCGTGGTCGTCATCGTCCTGCTGATCCTCGCGCTCACCAGCATCGCGGGTCGCCGCTCGAAGACCGTGCTCCGCTCGACGGGAGCGCAGAACCCTCTGGGCCGCGTGACCGTCAACGAATCGTTCGTCTCGGATGCGGTGAAGAACTCCCTCACCACTCGGGACGAGGTCCTCTCGGCGCAGGTCACGGCCAACGACGTGCGCCGCCGGCCGGTGCTGCACGTGTCGGTCACCCCGCGGCAGAACACCGATCCGCGCGAGCTCGTCGACCATGTCGACCGACTGCTCGCCAACCTCGCGGTCCTGACCGGCCGCGACACCGAGACGTTCGTCTCGGTCCACACGAGCCTTCGGGCCCGCCTCGCGCACGACCAGCGTCGACTCTCCTGAGCGCGCGGGTCGCCGCACCTCCGCGGGCGGGGGTGTCGTGCATGGCGAGGGCGCGGAACAGCGCATCCTCCGACAGAGCCACGGGGTTGCCCCGGTGGCTGTTGGTGAGCACGACGACACCGGTACCGGAATCGGCGTGCCACACCATGTTCAGGATGAACCCGGGAAGACCGCCGCTGTGGGTGACGATCCGGCCGCGGTGCAGGTCTTCACGCACGAAGAGGCCGAGCGCGTAGCCGCCCGTGACGAACTTCCAGGTGCCATCGGGTCGCGCCTGGAGGGAGGGGATGTCGACCTGATGGATGCGCTGCAGCTCGCGCCGTGAGGCCCTGCTGACGACCGCGTCGCCATCGTCCGCACTGGCCGTGGCTGGTCGGGTGGCCGCGGCGAGGAAGCGCACCCAGATGCTGAGGTCGGTGATCGTCGACTGCATGCCTCCGGCCGCGGCCATGGCGTCGGACACGGCCGGAGGGAACCCCGCCCATTCGCCCTCGGTGTTCAGCGAGTAGCCGACCGCCCGGAGAGCGCCGCCCTCCGGGGCGCGGTTGTCGAACCACGTGCTGTTCATCCCGAGCGGCCGCAGGATCTCGTCGGTGACCCAGTCCTCCACGCGCCGACCGACGGCCTTGCCCACCGCGAGCCCCGCCATCGTGAAGCCGATGTTCGAGTACTCGAAGGCGCTGCCGGGGTGGTTGCTGTAGTTGAAGCCCGGTCGGATCCGCTCGACGAGCTCCGCTTCGGTCAGGCCCAGGAACGGGTCGACCCACGAGTTGTCCTCGGTGAGACCGCCGCCCATGCTGAGCAGCTGCCGCAGGGTCGGGGCGACAGCCGGCTCATCGCCCACGGTGCCGTGCCACTGCGGATAGAAGTCGGTGATGGGGGCGTTCAGGTCGAGGAGTCCGCGGTCGCGGGCGAGCAGCGCGCCGAGCGCCACGAAGCTCTTGGTCATCGACGCGATCGGGAAGACCGTGTCGGCGTCGGGGGCGTTGCCCTGGTCGTCGGCGGTCCCGAACCCCCGGGTGTGCTCGAGGCCGTCGGCCCCGACGAGTCCGTACACGAGCCCCGGCGACTGGCCCGCCGCCGTGTACTGGCCGAAGAAGGCATCGAGCTGATCGACGAGCGGCACCACGAGGGTTTCGCTGGACATGGAGACTCCCTTGTTCTGGGGCGGCAGGAACGCCGGTTCTTCTCCAGCTTGTCGTGCCCGGCGCACGAAGTCATGTCCGCGGGAACCGAGTGTCGCGACCGGATGTGTGCGGATCTCGAGCGCGAAGGGAGGATGGGCCCGCGTAGGCCACATCGTCCTCGGCCTGCTGTACATCGCAGCCGGTGTCATCGCGTTCTTCAACCTGAACGCCG
>NZ_JAGYWT010000383.1:0-2423 GCF_019279095.1 Microbacterium sp. BF1
CACGGAGCGCTTCGCGCGTCAGCGCCTCGCCGACCTCACCCGCGATCGCGATGCCGCGGTCCCGCAGGTGCTCTTCGTCTGCGTCGCCAACGCGGGGCGGTCGCAGCTCGCCGCCGCGCTCGTCAACAAGCTGGCGGCCGGCAAGGTCGTGGCTCGCTCGGCAGGATCGGCCCCCGCCGACGTCATCCACCCGCACGTCCGCTCGATCCTCGCGGAGATCGAAGGCGACCTGGCCGCCGAGCGCTTCCCGAAGCCCCTCACCGACGACGCCGTCCGTGCGGCCGACGTCGTCATCACCATGGGGTGCGGCGACGTCTGCCCGATCATCCCCGGCGTCCGCTACGACGACTGGGCCGTCGGCGATCCCGCCCTCGCTTCGCGGGAGGGCGTCGAAGCCATCCGCGACGACATCGCCGCACGCGTGCGCGCGCTCGTCGACGACCTTCTTCCCTGACCACATCTCTCACCAGGAGTCTCAATGACCGACACGACCACCACGCCCTCCGTCCTCTTCGTCTGCGTGCACAACGCCGGACGCTCCCAGATGGCAGCCGGGTTCCTTCGCGACATCGCGGGCGACCGCATCGAGGTCCGCTCGGCCGGCTCCATGCCCGCCGACCAGATCAACCCCACCGCTGTGGAAGCGATGGCGGAGCTCGGTATCGACATCACCGCCGAGCAGCCCAAGGTGCTCACGACCGAGGCCGTGCAGGCGTCTGACGTCGTCATCACGATGGGCTGCGGCGACGCGTGCCCGTTCTTCCCCGGCAAGCGCTACGAGGACTGGAAGCTCGACGACCCGGCCGGCCAGGGGATCGACGCCGTGCGGCCGATCCGCGACGACATCCGGGCGCGCATCGAGCAGCTGGTGAGCGAACTGCTCTGACCACAGGTGACGGCGCGGCGGCTCGTGGTCTCACGCGCCGCCGCGCCGCCCCACGGCTCAGCGCTTCAGGTTCGTGAGCTCCTGCAGCACCTCGTCGCTGGTGGTGATGATGCGGGCGTTCGCCTGGAAGCCGCGCTGCGCGACGATCAGGTTGGTGAACTCCTGCGACAGGTCGACGTTGGACATCTCGAGCGCGCCGCTGATGATGCCGCCCAGGCCGTCGGTGCCCGCCTGCCCGAGCGTCGGCTCGCCGGAGTTGCCGCTCGGGCGGTACTGCGAGGAGCCGGCCTTCTCGAGTCCTCCCGGGTTGACGAACCCTGCCAGGGCGACGCGGGCGAGCACCTCGGTGTCGCCGTTGCTGAAGGTGCCGACGAGGCTGCCGTCGTTCATCAGCGCGTACGAGCTCAGCGTGCCGGCCGGCTTGCCGTTCTGCTCCTTGATCGCGACGTCGCTGACATCCGCGAACCCGGTGACGGCGGAGAGGTCGACCGTGACACCGCCGGAGACGATGGAGGAGGCCGCCGCCTGCTTGCCGTCGGTGAACGTGAGAGCGGTGTTCGTGCCGCCCGGCTCGGTGACGCTCCAGCCCGTGGCGGTGCGGGTGAAGGTGAGGCGCAGCGACGTGGCCGTACCCTCGGCGTCGTAGGTCTTGATGTTGCGCACCAGCTGCTCGCCGACCGCTGCCCCGGAGTGCAGGTTGCCGGTGACGCGGGCGAGCATGGTCTGGTGCGAACGCAGACCCGAGATACCTGCGAACAGAGAGCGGAGCATGGTGATGCCTTTCTGGAAGGGACTGGTCAGGACTGCGAACGGGGGGCGAGGGAGACACCGGAGACGGCGTCGAGAGGGATGGATGCGTCGCCGATGGTGACGAGCGGGACAGCGCCGGCGTAGGAGACCGAGGTGACGATGCCCTTCTGGGTGACGCCCTTCTCATCGACGTACTGCGCTTCGTGGCCGATCAGCGCGGTGGCCGTCTGGCGCATGCTGAGCGCGAAGCTCTCGGTCGAGGTCGCCGTGAGCGCGGTGAGCTGCTCCATCGAGGCCAGCTGGGTGGTCTGCGAGATCATCTCGTTGGTGTTCATGGGCGAGCTCGGGTCCTGATTGGTCAGCTGGGTCACCAGGAGTTTCAGGCAGACCTCCGAGTCGAGCGTCTTCTTGCGCTCGGTCGGGGGCGTCGTGCTGCCCGTGTGCACTCCGGAGGGCGGGATGGTGCCGGAGATGGGGTCGACCGTGGTCATGGATTCCTCTCGGATCAGGCGAAGACGTCGATGCCGCCGTGCGGCGAGATGAGGGGGACGGGGAAGCCGGATCGGTCGGCGATGTCAGGTCGGTGGACGCTCTGTCACCGGACGAGGGATGTGCTGCGTCTCGGCCTCTCGCGTCGGCGGCTCCCGGCTCACCGCTGTTCGTTCCGGTCGTGGCACCGTTGGAGGAGCCGGTCCCGCCTCCGGTGCCGTTGTGGGCGGAGTGCTGCGGGTTCGAGGATGCGGGTCTGTCGTCCGAGGCCGACAGCAGGAGCGAGGCCTGCGGTGCC
>NZ_JAGYWT010000384.1:0-2423 GCF_019279095.1 Microbacterium sp. BF1
GGTGGTCGCGCTGTGGCGGCCCACTCTCGACGCCGCGCTTCCCACGGTGCTCGACCATGCGGCGGTGACCTGGCGGCACCCCGCTCAGCGTGCGAAGTGGGAGCTGGCTGCGGCGAGCCTGCGCGGATTCCGTCGCACGCTCGACGCCGAGGGATTCACCGAGATCCAGACGCCGAAGCTCGTCGACTCTGTGACGGAGTCGGGAGCGAACGTGTTCCCGGTCGACTACTTCGGCACGACCGCCTACCTCGCGCAGAGTCCGCAGTTCTTCAAGCAGCAGCTCGTTGGCGTCTTCGAGCGCGTCTATGAGACGGGCCCCGTGTTCCGCGCGGAACCGCACGACACGGTGCGTCATCTCGCCGAGTACGTCTCCCTCGACGCCGAGCTCGGCTTCATCCGCGACCACCGCGATGTGCTCGCGCTGCTGCACCGGGTGCTGCTCGGCATGATCGAGAGTATCCGCACCGAGAGCGGGGACGCGGTCGCAGAGCAGATTCTCGACCGCCTCGAGCACCACGATCAGCGGGCCCTTGTCGTCGAGGGCACCTCGTCCGTAGACCGAGCCGTCGGCGATCACCCCCGCGAAGGGCGGGTGCGTCCACGCGTCACTCTCATCCACCGGGACGACGTCGTAGTGCGCCATCAGCACGACCGGTCGATCCGGGGCCGCACCGGCCCCCTGCCAGTGGAACAGCAGCCCGAAGTCGGTGTGCCGTTCGAGCGCCAGCTTCTCGTGCGTCAGCGGGTAGAGCTCCGCGATGAGCGCGACGAACTCCTCGAACGGAGCCGAGCCGCGCTCGTCGAGCTCGGCCGAGACCGTCGGGATCCGGATCATCTGCGAAAGCCGCTCGGCGATGCCCGGGCGCACGGTCGGTGTGGTCACACCCGCCATCGTACTCAGCGGTTCTCAGGACCACTGCGTGAGCTTGTCGGGGTTGCGCACGGCGAGCACCTCGGTGATCCGCTCGCCCTCGACGACGAAGGAGAACACCGCATCGGGGCAGCCGTCGAGCGTGGCAAGCGCGGCCAGCCCGTCCGCGGTGGGGACGAGGACGACCTCCGCGCCGGGGTGGAGCCGAGCGATGCCCTGCAGGAAACGTGCCACGCGATCGGCCCCGACGACCGGTCGCAGCGCCGCCGACTTCCTCCCGCCCGCGTCGGAGATGAGCACGACATCGGGATCGAGCACAGTGATGAGGCGATCGAGCCGTCCGGTCGCTGCGGCTTCGAGGAATGCGCGTGCGACGGCATCGTGCTGCTCCCGTGTCGCCAGGCGCGCACGCCGCTCTCGCACCCGTCGACGTCCCTGCGACGCGAGCTGTCTCACGGCGTCCGTGCTCCTTCCGACTGTCTCGGCGATCTCCGCGAACGGGACGCCGAACACGTCGTGCAGCACGAAGGCCACACGCTCGGGGGGAGTGAGCGATTCCAGGAGCACGAGCAGCGCCATCCCGACCGACTCGTCGAGGGACACTCTGTCGAGCGGGTCCGGAAATGGGGTGACGAACAGCGAGTCCTGCGGCACGGGCTCCGGAAGCCACTGACCGACATAGCTCTCCCTCCGCGCTCGCGCCGAGCCAAGGGCATCCAGGCAGATGCGTCCGGCGACGCGCGTCAGCCACGCACCCGGATTGACGATCCCTGCGCGCTCCGCGTCGGTCAGCCGCACCCAGCGCACGTAGGTCTCCTGCACCGCGTCCTCGGCATCCGCGACCGTGCCGAGCAGACGATACGCGAGAGCGAGCAGGGTACGGCGTTCGGCTTCGACCACAACGAGATCATCCATCGCCTCCATCTTGGTCCGTCTCGGCCTCCTGCCGACGCCACGTCGATGCCGCTCTCGACAGGCGCCTCACGTTTCGTTCGCCTGCGTCGTCGAACAAGGAGAAGGATGTACCGAGACGAAGGAGAACACATATGAGGATCGTCGTCGCAGGAGGAACCGGAACCGTCGGGCGGCACACCGTCGAGGCGGTGCGGGCCGCGGGGCACGACACCGTCGTCCTGAGCCGGTCACGCGGAGTCGACCTGGTGACCGGAGAGGGCCTGGGCCACGCCCTGGCCGGCGCGGACGCGGTGATCGACGTCACGAGCATCGAGACGCGAAATGCCAGCGAAGCGATCGAGTTCTTCACCGCGGCGACAGGGAACCTGGCCGCGGCGGCCGCCGACGCGGGGGCCGGGCACCTCGTCCTGCTGTCGATCGTGGGGATCGACCGCATCCCCTACGACTACTACGCCGGCAAGATCGCTCAGGAGAAGGTCGTCGAGGCGTCGCGCGTTCCGTGGACGATCCTGCGAGCGACGCAGTTCCACGAGTTCGCGGCGCAGATGTTCACGCGGGCGAAGATGGGCCCGCTCCACCTCGCCCCGAGAGCGAGGACGCAGCCCGTGGCCGCCCGCGAAGTGGGTGCACGCCTCGC
>NZ_JAGYWT010000385.1:0-2415 GCF_019279095.1 Microbacterium sp. BF1
GCCGGCCTGGCGTACGGGGGCCTGCACCCCGTCGTGGCCCTCTACGCCACCTTCATGGGGCGCGCCTTCGATCAGGTGCTGATGGATGTCGCCCTGCACCGCGCCGGGGTGACCTTCGTCCTCGATCGCGCCGGCGTCACAGGTCCCGACGGTCCCAGCCATCACGGCATGTGGGATCTCGCGATGCTGCAGATCGTTCCGCACATCCGCATCGCCGCGCCTCGCGACGGTGCGCGTCTGACGGAAGCCCTCGGCGAGGCCGTCGATGTCGAAGACGCCCCCACCGTCATCCGGTTCCCGAAGGGGGAGGTCGCCGCCGATCTGCCGGCGATCGAACGACTGAGCGACGGTGTCGACGTGCTCGCCCGCGGTGAGTCTGAAGACGTTCTCATCGTCGCCATCGGCCCGTTCGCCGAACTCGCTCTCGACGTCGCCGAGCGGCTCCGTGCGCAGGGGATCGGTGCGACGGTCATCGATCCGCGCTGGGCCATCCCCGTGCAGCCCTCGATCGTCGAGCTCGCGGCGCATCATCGCCTCGTGATCACGCTCGAAGACGGCATACGCGTCGGTGGCGTCGGCACTCGTGTGCGCCAGGTTCTCCGGGAGGCCGGGATCGACACCGCGGTGGACGAGCTGGGGCTGCCGGACGAGTTCATCGACCATGCCTCGCGTGATCAGATCCTCTCCGACGCCGGTCTCACGGCACCGAAGATCGCGCAGGACATCGTCTCGCAGGTGCTCGGGACGCGCATTCCGAAGGCGCGTCACGCGGGGGAGAGCGGAACCATCGACATCCCGCTGCACGAGCGGCACTGACGCCCGATCGGATGTCGGCGCCGCCGCCGTCAGTTCAGCGCGTGCAGTGCCGCGACGGCCTGTGCGCCTCGGTCGACGTCACGGAGCGCCGTCGAGAGCAGATAGCCGTCGGTGAGCGCGTCGCCGGTGACCATGACGCGCACCAGCTCGACGCCGCAAGCACGGCGTACCTCCTCGGCGCTGGCGGCGATGACGCGGGTGTTGATCTCGTCGTTGTGCGGGAGCTCGGCCCCCTCGAGCCCACGGATCACATCCCTCAGTGCCGCGCCGACGATGTTCGATGCGCGTTCCTTGACGTTGACCACATCGAGCTCGAAGACCCGCAGGTCGCTTCCCGTCGGTATGGGGCGCCACTCGAACGAGGCGTGGACCCGATGCTGATGGCCGCTGGATCCGGTCATCTCGCGCGCGGGTAGATCCGTCGCGCGGCAGCGGACATCGATGAGCTTGTACCAGTAGAACAGCGGGAAGGCGCCGTGGGACCCCGGGTGCAGCACCACGACCTCGCCGACCGCGCCTGCGCGGGCGGACGGGCGTCGCTGTGGACGGTTCCGGATGATCGGCTTGCCGTTGCGGGTCCGGATCGCTGCCCAGCCCTCATCGACCGTGACGATGAAGAGCTTGAGGAGGGCGGGCAGGACCAGGAGCGTGGTGAGGATCGCCGTGCCGGTCTTCAGCAGCCCCGACATCCCCTTGCCGCCCAGCATCGTGAAGAGCATGTCCATGACACCACTGTGCAGGGTCGCAGCGCGCGGGAGTACCGGGGAGACGCCCGGTTCGGGGGAGTTCATGCGCTGTTCCCCGCGCGTTCTCCGCGATGCTTCTCGGTGGATACGCCCCGGTCCCGATCCGCCGTGGGACGGGCTCAGACGAGGTCGGCGACGGTGCGAGCGACGAGCGTCTCCACCGCCCCTCGGCAGCGTTCGCGATCCGCGTCGACGAGACCGACGCGTGTGCGGCGGTCGAGCACGTCGTCGACGGTCATCGCCCCCTCGACACGGACGGCGTACTCGACCTCGGCTGCGGTCAACCCCGTCGACTCGTCCAGCAGCTCCGGTGAGGAGGGGATCACGCGATCGACGAGTCGCAACGATGCCGTCCGACTCGATGTCGCCTGCAGGCCCCGTGTCCGAGCTGCGAGATCGACCGCATCCTCGGCCATCCGCCGATACGTCGTCAGCTTTCCCCCGAGAACAGTGACGAACCCGGCCTCTGACATCGCCACCAGGTGCCTGCGCGAGACGTCGGCGCTCGAGTCCGTACCGCTGTCGACCAGCGGCCGCAAGCCCGCGAAGGCCCCTCGCACCTGATCGCGACCGATCGGTGCGGCGATCACCCGGTTGAGGCTCCGCAGGAGGAAGTCGATCTCCGGCTCCGTCGGCTGCGCCACGCGTGGCACGGCACCGGGAGAGTCCTCGTCGGTGAGCCCCACGATCACGCGACCGTATGCCTGCGGCAGCGCGAACACGTAGCGGCTGATCGAGCCCTCGTGGGGGATCGTGAGGGCCGTCGAAGGAGTTCCGAGGTCGGCGGCATCGAGCACGATATGGGTGCCTCGGCTCGGTCGCACCCCGATCGCCTGGTCGAGCGTGCCCGCCC
>NZ_JAGYWT010000386.1:0-2395 GCF_019279095.1 Microbacterium sp. BF1
GGCATCGCCCCCGAAGCCGACGCCGCAGACGACGCCGCGACCGCCTGACACGCTCCGTTCACCGGTGGCACACTGGAGGCATGGCCCTTCACATCACCGGAGACACCGCCGCCGACGAGCTGCTGACCGACAATCCGCTGGCCCTGCTGGTGGGGATGCTCCTCGACCAGCAGGTTCCGATGGAGACCGCGTTCGCCGGCCCGCTCAAGATCGAGCAGCGCACCGGCGCGACCGACGCCGCGACGATCGCCCACATGGCACCGGACGAGTTCCTCGAGGCCTTCAAGCAGACCCCCGCGGTGCACCGGTTCCCCGGGTCCATGGCGACGCGCGTGCAGACGCTGTGCCAGACCCTCGTCGACGACTGGGACGGCGATGCCGCAGCCCTGTGGACCGAGGGCGACCCGTCGGGGCCCGAGGTGCTGAAGCGACTGAAGGCCCTCCCCGGCTTCGGCGAGCAGAAGGCGAAGATCTTCCTCGCCCTCCTCGGCAAGCAGTACGGTTTCACCGGCGAGGGCTGGCGCGAGGCATCCGCTCCCTACGGCGAGGACGGCTCGTACCGCAGCGTCGCCGACATCGTCTCGCCCGACTCGCTCGCGAAGGTGCGCGAGCACAAGAAGGCGATGAAGGCCGCGGCGAAGGCTCCGAAGTGAAGCCCACGGGGGACGACGTCGCCGGGTTCATCGCCCGTTCCTCCCCCGCCGTGCGCCGCAGGGACGCCGAGACGCTGACCGCGCTCATGCAGGAGGTCACCGAGCGCGAACCGCAGACGTGGGGGACGATCATCGGGTTCGGCTCCTGCCACTACCGCTACCCGACAGGGACCGAAGGCGACAGCGGACTGCTCGGCTTCGCTCCGCGCAAGGCCGCGACCACGATCTATCTGTTCGACGGGGTCGGCGCGCACACCGAAGCCCTGGCGAAGCTCGGACCGCACACCACGGGCGTCGGGTGCCTCTACATCAAGGACCTGGAGCAGATCGACCTCGACGTGCTGCGCGGCATCCTGGAACGCTCACTCGCCTGGGTCGAGGCGGGCGGCACCTCCGAGGTGCAGCTCACCGTCACGGGCTGACGCGCGAGATCCCTCTCCGCGTACCCGTTCAGCGCAGGACCTCGACGAGCGCCACCCACGACACCACCACGGCCGAGACGATCGCGAGCAGACAGCCCGCCGCCGCGAGGTACAGCCCGGCCGGATGCCCGATCCACACCAGCACGCCCGCGGCGAGATAGGCGAAGATCGGCAGGAAGCCGACCAGGTACTTGAGCGGACGGGCGCGATCCTCGGGGCTCGGATCGGTCGCGATGAGGCGCGTCGCGTGCACCTGGAACACGGCAGCCAGCAGCGACGCGACGACGGCGGCCGCGCCGAACCAGGGGCCGTCGATGTCGGGGATCAACCCCAGCGCCGACATCGCGAGCGCCAGGAGCAGGGCGGCGATCCCGGCGAGGAGCCGTGCTGTCAGAGTGCGGGACTTGACGATCTCGGCGATGTTCACACTCGCGGCGACGATCACGAGTCCGGCGAGCGCGGCCGTCGCCCCCGCCATCGCGACGTTGAACTCGCTCCACGGCTCGAACATGCCGACATGCTAGACCCACCCGTGCGACGGACGCACGGGTGGGACTGGGCAGCAGAGTGGGGTTCGACAGTCAGCGGACGTCGGCGAAGAACGCCCGGATGTCGTCGGCGAGCAGGTCGGGACGCTCCAGAGCGGCAAAGTGCCCGCCCTCATCGAAGCGGCTCCAGTGCACGATGTTCGCGTTGTCGCGCTCGGCGAAGACCCGGATCGTCTGGAAGTCGTCCGAGAACACGGCGACACCCGTGCGTGCGGTGTTGATCCGCGGCCCGGCATCCTCGGCGGCGTCGGCCGCGGCGTCGGCCCTGGCGTTCTCCAGATAGCTGCGGTTCATGCCGGATGCCGCGTTCGCGAACCAGTTCACACTCACCTCGAGCAGGATCTTCTCCAGCGGAACCAGAGAGGTGCCGTTGCCGAACGAGTTGAACAGCTCGCTGTAGGCGAGCAGCCCGACCGGGGAATCGCTGATCCCGACCGACACGGTCTGCGGGCGCGAAGAGTTCATCGTGTTGTACCCGCCGACCGACTGGAACACTGCATGTGCTCGAGGCCGGCGTAGTCCGCGGGCTCGAGCTTCTCGAACTCGGCCGGGTCGCCCGAGGGGAACGAGAACAGCTGCAGCACGTGCAGTCCGAGGAAGCCCGCAGGCTCGAGCAGGCCCAGCTCACGCGCAACCATGGCGCCGTTGTCCGAGCCGTGGATGCCGTAGCTGTCGTAGCCGAGCCCGCGCATCAGACGGTCATAGGCCGCCGCGACCCGCGCCGTTGTCCACCCGGCAGAGGCGAGCGGCTGCGGGAAGCCGTAGGCCGGAG
>NZ_JAGYWT010000387.1:0-2378 GCF_019279095.1 Microbacterium sp. BF1
AACGCCGTCGAGGCCGTGGCGACCCCGCCCACCGGGCCACTTCTCTCCGAGACCACCTCGGTCGCCGTGCCCATCGCACCGGCTCCCGCGTTGCAGCTGACGAAGACCGGAGCGGTGCTCGACGGCGGCGCGGGTGAAGCCGGTGACGTCATCCGCTTCGCATTCGTGTTCCAGAACACCGGATGCGCTCCTGGTCACCTCGGTCGGCGTCGGGCTGCTCCTCGTGCTCGCACTCGTGCTGTGGATCCCGCTCGGCCTGTACTCGGCCACAGCGGTCGAGGCGATCGTCGTGGGGCTCGGACTGCTGTGGATGGCGACGCTCGTCCGCGTGCTCGCGATCGTCGCACCTGAGGGGTCCCGTCCCTCGGCGCGCCCGTCGCTGAGGCGCGCCCGGCATCCTTCGGGCGGGCCATCGGAAAGTCGGGGGCGCGCTCGCGGGGATGGCGTGGTACGGTAGGCAACGTGCCTCTTCCCGGAGGCGTCATTCATCACCGGCCCGCGAACGCTTGCTGCGACGTGTGTGGCCCGACATCTGGATCCGAATTCTGCGCCGATTGGTTCGGCACGGATCCCCTGAAAACTTCGCCCCTTCCGTTCGGAGGGAGGCTCACTCGTATCCTCCGGTTCTTCCGGTGCGATGCACAAGCCGTGTAAAACAGCGGCTAGATCAACAGAAAGTAGAAACACATGGCCACTGGCACTGTGAAATGGTTCAACGCGGAAAAGGGCTTCGGCTTCATCGCTCCCGATGACGGCTCGGACGACCTCTTCGCCCACTACTCGGCTATCGCCGGCTCCGGTTTCAAGGAGCTCCGCGAGAACCAGAAGGTCGAATTCGACGCTGAGCGTGGCCCCAAGGGCATGCAGGCGGCGAACATCCGCGCTCTCTGAGCGCGCGCTGACTTCCTGAAACCGGTCGGATCCTCACGGATCCGACCGGTTTTTTCGTGCCTCCGTCGTCGGAACCTCGGGAAGATCCGGGGTGAGGTTCACCTAACCTCCGTGTTAGATTAGGCCAGGCTTACCAAAGGCTGGGCGCTTCATCCGCGCCGCCCTCTCACCCCGAACCCGAAGTGAACGCCTGTGCGCACCTCTCGAATCCTCGCCATCGGCGCGGCCGCCGCGCTCGCCATCGGCCTCTCCGCCTGTGCGTCCTCCGCACCGGAGTCGACTTCGACCACCGGCGGCAACCCCGCATCCGACGACGCCTTCCCCGTCACCGTCGAGCACGTCTACGGCGAGACCACGATCACCGAGAAGCCCGAGCGTGTCGCTACCGTCGCGTGGGCGAACCACGAGGTGCCGCTGGCCCTGGGCATCGTTCCGGTCGGCATGAGCAAGGCGTCGTGGGGTGACGACGACGACAACGGCGTGCTGCCCTGGGTCGAGGAGAAGCTCGATGAGCTGGGCGCCGAGACGCCGGTGCTGTTCGACGAGACCGACGGCATCGACTACGAAGCCGTCGCCGATACCGAGCCCGACGTGATCCTCGCCGCCTACTCCGGCCTCACGCAGGAGGAGTACGACACCCTCTCAAAGATCGCTCCGGTCATCGCCTACCCGACGGTCGCCTGGGGCACCTCGGTCAACGACATGATCGAGATGGACTCCAAGGCCCTCGGCCTCGAGAAGGAGGGCAAGGCTCTGATCGAGCAGCTGGACGCCGACGCGCAGAAGGCGCTGGAGGCCAACAGCGTGCTGAAGGACAAGAAGGTCCTCTTCTCCTACATCGACCCGACAGACCTTAGCCAGGTCGGGTACTACACGGCGATCGACACCCGCCCCGGTTACCTCCACGGCCTCGGACTGCCGTTCCCCTCGATCGTCGAGGAGAACAAGGACAGCGACCAGTTTTACCTGACGGTCAGCGCCGAAGAGGCGCAGAAGTTCGATGACGTCGACCTGTTCATCACGTACGGCGATGAGACGATCATCCCCTTGCTGCAGGCCGACCCGCTGCTGTCGAAGATCCCCGCCATCGCCGAGGGGCGCATCGCCGTCCTTCCGGACGCCACCCCCATCGCGGCATCGGCGAACCCGTCGCCGCTGTCCATCCCGTGGGGCCTCAGCGACTACCTCGCGCTCCTGGCTGCACCGCTCGCGCCGTAGTCGTTCGATCCGCCGCAGCGGAGTGAATGCTCAGTGACCTCAGCAACCGTCATCGCACCGGCACCGGGCGCCGCAGACCTGCGGCGCCCGGTGCTGGTGAGAACCATCTGGCTCCTCGTCGGGATCGTGGTGCTCGTCGTCCTCAGCATCCTGTCGATCTCGTTCGGCGTGCGGGCGGTCTCGTTCGACGACATCGCGGCGGCCCTCACCGGTCGCACCGACACGATCGCCGAGGCCGCGATCGTCAAGCGCATCCCCCGCACTGTCCT
>NZ_JAGYWT010000388.1:0-2375 GCF_019279095.1 Microbacterium sp. BF1
GCGGCTCTCGTCCGTCGTGCCGCAGAGCTGCACCGCGAGCGCCGTGAAGAGCTCGCCGACATCTTCGTGCGCGAGATGGGCAAGCCCCGCGAGGCCGCCCTCGGCGAGGTCGACTTCGCGGCCGACATCGCCGAGTACTACGCCGACCAGGCGGAGTCGATCATGGCCGACCAGCCGATCGCGATCCTGGGGGAGGGCTCGGCCATCATCCGCCGTTCCTCGCTCGGCCCGCTCGTGGGCATCATGCCCTGGAACTTCCCCGCGTATCAGATCGTGCGCTTCGCGGCTCCCAACCTGATCGTGGGCAACACGATCCTGCTCAAGCCCGCCCCGCAGTGCCCGGAGTCGTCGAGCGCGATCGAGAAGATCTATCAGGACGCCGGCTTCCCGAAGGGCGCGTATCAGAACGTGCTCGCCACGAACGAGCAGATCGCGACGATGATCGCCGACCCGCGCGTGCAGGGCGTCTCGCTGACCGGTTCGGAGCGCGCCGGCGCGGCGGTCGCCGAGATCGCCGGCCGCAACCTCAAGAAGGTCGCGCTGGAGCTGGGCGGCTCCGACCCGTTCATCGTGCTCTCCACCGACGACCTCGACGCGACCGTGCAGGCCGGCGTCGACGCCCGTCTCGACAACAACGGGCAGGCGTGCAACGGGGCCAAGCGCTTCATCATCGTCGACGAGCTCTACGACGCCTTCGTCGAGAAGTTCACGGCCGCGATGGCGGCGGTCACGGCGACCGACCCCATGCTCGATGACACGGTCCTCGGGCCGGTCGCGTCCGAGACGGCCGCGGTCAACCTGCAGAAGCAGATCGATCAGGCTGTCGAGCAGGGCGCCACGCTGCTCACCGGTGGCACCCGCGACGGCGCGTTCTTCGCTCCGACCGTGCTGGCCGATGTGACGCCCGAGATGAACGTGTACAGCGAGGAGCTCTTCGGTCCCGCGGCTGTCGTCTACCGCGTGGCGGATGAGGATGCGGCGGTCGAACTCGCGAACGACACCACCTTCGGTCTCGGCTCCTACGTCTTCACCACGGATGCCGAGCAGGCCGCGCGCGTCGCCGACAAGATCGAGGCGGGCATGGTCTACGTCAACCTCGTGCTGGCCGACAGCCCGGAGCTGCCGTTCGGTGGTGTGAAGCGCAGTGGAACCGCCCGTGAGCTGGGTCACCTGGCCGCCGACGAGTTCGTGAACAAGAAGCTCATCCGCATCGGCTGAGCGTACGACGAAAGGCCCCTCGCACAGCGCGAGGGGCCTTTCGCGTGCCCGCCTCGTATCGCGTGACGGATGCCCTGTCGGTGAGGACACCGAGTGGGAGACAATGGCGACATGAGCGCGCACACCGACCCCATCGAGATGCTGACCTCCGACCGGAGCTGGGAGCTGCTCGGCACGCAGGAACTGGGAAGACTCGTCACCCATGTGGGCGAGACGATCGACATCTTCCCCGTGAACTACGTGGTCGACGGCGAAGGCATCCTGTTCCGCACAGCGCCCGGCAGCAAACTGTTCGAGCTGACGGTGAACACCGATGTGCTGTTCGAGGTCGACGACCACACCGACACCGATGCCTGGAGCGTGATCATCCGCGGGTACGCCACAGCTCTGGAGTCGGATGCCGACGTGCAGCGGGCGGAGACCGCGGGGCTTCGTCCGTGGATCCCCACCGTCAAGCGGGTGTACGTGCGCATCGCCCCCACGTCGGTCTCGGGACGGGCGTTCCGTCGCAGTGCCGAGCCGGAGCTCGACGGTCCCCAGGAGTACTGACCGACCCTGCGCGGCGGGTCCGGACTAGCCTCGCCCCCGGACCCGGGCGTAGGGTCGAAGCATGGCAAACGTCGCTGAGAACATCGTCAAGACTCTGCACGCCAACGGGATCGACCGGGTCTACGGCATCCCGGGCGACTCGCTGAACGGCTTCACGGACGCGCTGCGCAAGGACGGCACGATCCGATGGGTGCATGTGCGGCATGAGGAGTCCGCGGCCTTCGCCGCCGCAGCCGATGCCGCCACGACCGGGGAGCTCGCCGTCGTCGCCGGATCCTGCGGGCCCGGCAACCTGCACCTGATCAACGGCCTGTACGACGCCAACCGCTCGCGCGTTCCCGTGCTCGCGATCGCCGCGCACATCCCCACCACCGAGATCGGCACCGGGTACTTCCAGGAGACGCATCCGCAGGAGCTCTTCCGCGAGTGCAGCGTCTACGTCGAGTACGTCGCCGACCCGAAGCAGATGCCGCGACTGATGGAGATCGCGATGCGCGCCGCGATCGAGGAGCGCGGCGTCGCCGTGCTGGTGATCCCCGGTGATGTCGCCCTCGCCGACATCGCCGACGACCGGGCCGTCGTGATCGAGCGCGCTCGCCCGGTGGTCG
>NZ_JAGYWT010000389.1:0-2375 GCF_019279095.1 Microbacterium sp. BF1
CTGGAGGCGCTGTCCGAGCGCATGGCACGGTTGGAAGCGATGGCCGAAAGCCCCGATCGGGCGCGTGATTCTTCACCAATCCTGGATGAGGAGCAGTTCTGGGCTTTGACGGGCTTACAGTCCCAGCACACGGCGTCGATGGGCGCCAGCGCCGTGAACGGCCCGGGAAGGGCCCCCGCCTCCTGCAGGTCCATCAAGGCGTAAGCCAGGACGCCGGCCGCGACGATGACGAGGAAGCCGCCGGTCCAGGCGAAGAAGCGACGCAGATCGAGGCGCAGCGCACCGCGCGAGATCAGCCAGCCGATGATCACGGCTGCGACAAGCCCGAGCAGGGCGCCAAGGAGCGCCGAGGGGGCATCGCCGAACGACTGGACCATCGACCACAGCAGCAGGGTCGTCTCGATGCCCTCGCGAGCGACGGACACGAAGCCGATGGCGATGAGCGCCCACAGGCCGCCCGCGGTGAGGGCGCGGTCGATACCGCCCTCCAGGGTCGCCTTCATGCTGCGACCGGCACGCTGCATCCAGAAGATCATCCAGGTGACCATCGCGACGGCCAGCAGCGAGAGCCCTCCCCCGATCAGCTCCTGCGCCTGGAACGTGAGCTCATAGGCGCCGAAGGTCAGTACCGCACCGATGCCCAGCGCCAGCGCGATCGCGAGGCCGACCCCGGCCCACATCTTCGGCAGCGCATCCTGCCGGCCGAGGCGACGGAGGTAGGCGACGAGGATACCGACGACGAGCGCGGCTTCGAGACCCTCGCGGAGCCCGATGAGAAAAGTGGCGAGCACGGAAGAACACTCTCTGGCGGTGACTGAGGTAAGGCAGCCCTTACCTCAGAGACTCTAGCACCGTCACGACAGCGCTCCGAACGCACGCACCGGAAGTAACGGAGCGCAACAGAGGATCGCACCCCCGGGCGAGCGACGTAGCCTCTGTCCATGGCTGAACTCTCGCTCCCCATCCTCGACCTCTCGCAGCTCGACGAAGGCCCCGACGCCGCGGCACGATTCCGCGACGACCTCCGTGCGGCGACGCACGACGTCGGATTCTTCTACCTCACGGGAACGGGGATCTCCCCCGAACTCGAGGAGCGACTGCACCGGGCGGCCCTGGACTTCTTCGCGCTTCCCGACGAGGAGAAGCTCGCGATCGAGAACGTGAACAGCCCGCACTTCCGCGGCTACACCCGCATCGGCGGCGAGCGGACACAGGGGAAGGTCGACTGGCGCGAGCAGATCGACATCGGCCCCGAGCGCCAGCCCGTCGACGACGGCCCCGCCTTCAACCGGCTCATCGGCCCCAATCTCTGGCCATCGGCGCAGCCCGAGCTCAAGGACGTCGTCGCCGAGTGGCACGAAACGCTGTCCGAAGTCGCGCGCAAGCTCCTGCGCGCCTGGGCGCAGACTCTGGGCGCGGAAGAGTCCTACTTCGACGAGCATTTCGGTGAGCCGTCGACGCTCATCAAGATCGTCCGTTACCCGGGAACCCACGAGCCGGAGCCGCAGCAGGGCGTGGGTGCACACAAGGATTCCGGCGTGCTCACCCTGCTCTGGGTGGAGCCGGGCAAGGGCGGCCTGCAGGTCGAACGCGACGGAGCGTGGGTCGACGCTCCCCCGGTGCCCGGCGCGTTCGTCGTCAACATCGGAGAGCTGCTGGAGTACGCCACCGGCGGCTACCTGAAGGCCACGAACCACCGCGTGGTGTCGCCGCAGGCACCGGACGAGCGGATCTCCATCCCGTTCTTCTTCAACCCTGCGCTCGACAAGCGCCTGCCACTGATCGAGCTGCCGGAGGAACTGGCGGCGGAGGCGAAAGGGGTGACCGACGACCCGAGCAACCCCATCCACGCCCTCTACGGGGAGAACGCGCTCAAATCACGTCTGCGCGCGCACCCCGACGTCGCCGCCATCCACCACGCCGACCTCGTGGGCGCCCCGGTCTGACCGAAGGGTCACAGCATCTGTGCGCCGCCGAGGGCGACGATCTCGCGCAGCGCCTGGAGATGCGCCGCGAAGGCGTCACGTCCCGTCTTCGTCGACCGCACCCAGGTGCGCGAACGGCCCCCGACGGTGCCCTTGCGCGCGAGCACGTAGCCGGCTGCCTGCAGATGCGTGATGGCCTTGCTCAGGGGCGAGTCGCCGCACTGGAGGACGTCGCGGAGCGCCGGGAAGTCGAGCTCCATGCCGTCACCGAGCGCGGCCATGAGCGAGAACCGGATCGGTGAGGCGAAGTTGTCGTCCAGCTAGATCACTCGCTCGACGGTCACGCCGAGGCGGGCGTAGAACGCGATGGCACGCTCAAGGACACCGGCGGCGGTGGCGCCCTTTTCGTCGTCGTGGATCTCTGCGTAGGCGAGTCGGGAGTGATCGTCG
>NZ_JAGYWT010000039.1:0-9992 GCF_019279095.1 Microbacterium sp. BF1
CGATCGTCGGCACGGCCCTGGTCCGAGCCCTGCGCGACGGCGGCGTACCCGCTCTCGCCGAAGTCACCCGCAACCTGGCCACCGGCACCGCGTCGGCACGCCCCGATCACGAGAACTAGAATCGCACTCATGTCACTCGCGCTCCACAGCACCTTCACGAACGTGCTCGCCAGCATCCCGAGCCCCACGGTCTCCTATTTCGACCTCGGGCCGATCCGGATCCACTTCTACGCGCTGTGCATCATCGCCGGCATCATCGCCGCCACGTTCCTGACCAACCACCGCCTCACCAAGCGCGGTGCGGAGCCGTGGGTGGTCATCGACATCTCGATCCTCGCGGTGCCGCTGGCGATCATCGGAGCGCGCATCTTCCACGTGCTGACGCACCCGAACGACTACTTCGGCGAGGGGATCAACACCTGGAACCCCTTCCAGCCGGGCTCGGTGTGGGCGATCTGGGAGGGCGGAATCGCGATCTTCGGCGCCCTCATCGGCGGCGCCATCGGCGCGTACCTGGGGTGTCGCTGGACGGGCATCCGCTTCTGGACGTTCGCGGACGCCCTGGCCCCCGGACTGCTGCTGGCTCAGGCCATGGGCCGCTTCGGCAACTGGTTCAACAACGAGCTCTTCGGGCTGCCCACCGATCTGCCGTGGGGTCTGGAGATCCCTTCCACGAACTCGGCCTTCCCTCCGGGCCTCCCCGAGGGCACGCTGTTCCACCCGACCTTCCTCTACGAAGTCCTCTGGAACGGGTTGGGCGTCATCGTGCTGCTCTGGCTCGGGCGCAAGCTCTTCTTCCAGTGGGGCCGTCTGTTCGCGATCTACCTGATCTGGTACAGCGCTGGCCGCATCGTCTGGGAGTCGATCCGCATCGATCCGAGCGAGATCATCCTCGGTCTGCGCAGCAACGTGCTCGCGGCGATCATCGGCGTCCTCGTCGGCCTCGCGATCCTCGTCGTGCAGACGCGTCGTCACCCCGGCCTCGAGCCCTCGCCGTACCAGCCGGGCCGCGAACGGAAGGAGGCGGGCGCTGATGTACAATCGCAGAACAATCCCTCTGACTTCGTAGACGTGAGCGAGCCTCCGACCGAAGAAGTCACCGCAGGAGCCACCGCCACAAGCACTGCTCCCACGAGCGAGGACGGCTCTCGATAACGCCGCCTCGTGGCGGGAGAACCATTGCACTGAACGAGCGGGCCGACGTCGTCCCCGGGTTTCACTCGAAGATCTGAGGACGGTAACTGGTGTACTTCCAGCCCCCTTACGGCGCCTCCGGCGCATACCCCCCGAAGCAGGGCATGTACAACCCGGCGTTCGAGAAAGACGCCTGCGGCCTCGCCATGGTCGCGACACTGCGCGGCGAAGCCGGGCACGACATCATCGCGTTGGCCCTCGAGGCCCTGCGCAACCTGGAGCACCGCGGAGCCATCGGCTCGGATGCGGGCACCGGGGACGGCGCCGGCATCCTGACGCAGATGCCCGATGCATTCCTCCGCGACGTCGTCGGCTTCGAACTGCCGCCCGTGGGGGAGTACGCCGCAGGACTGGCGTTCCTGCCTCGCGATTCGAGCGAGCGCCGCCAGCAGAAGGCCGGGATCGAGAAGATCGCCCGTTCCGAGGGACTCCGCGTCCTCGGCTGGCGTGATGTCCCCACCGCCAACGAGAACCTCGGCAAGCTCGCCGACGAGGCGCGTCCCGCCTTCGAGCAGCTCTTCGTGAGTGCCGGAGGGGCGACGCATACGGATGCCCCCCTCACAGGCATCGCCCTCGACCGGGTCGCCTACCGTCTGCGCAAGCGCGCCGGGCACGAACTCGGCGCCTACTTCGTCTCGCTCTCGGCCCGCACGCTCGGGTACAAGGGCATGGTCACGACGCTGCAGCTCGAGCCGTTCTATCCCGACCTGCAGGATGAGCGCTTCGCCTCCGAGCTCGCGGTCGTGCACTCGCGCTACTCCACCAACACGTTCCCGTCGTGGCCGCTCGCCCAGCCGCTGCGCATGCTCGCCCACAACGGCGAGATCAACACGGTCGGCGGCAACCGCAACTGGATGCGCGCCCGCCAGTCGCAGCTCGAGTCCGAGCTCCTCGGCGACATCACGCCGCTGCTGCCGATCTGCACCGACGGCGCCAGTGACTCCGCCTCGTTCGACGAGGTGCTCGAACTGCTCACCCTCACCGGACGCAGCCTCCCGCACGCCATCATGATGATGGTGCCGGAGGCGTACGAGAAGCAGGCCGACATCACGCCGGAGCTGCGCTCGTTCTACGAGTACCACTCCAACCAGATGGAGCCGTGGGACGGTCCGGCAGCGCTCATCTTCACCGATGGCACGCTCGTCGGCGCGACCCTCGATCGCAACGGCCTGCGTCCTGGACGCTGGACGGAGACGACCGACGGTCTGGTCGTGATCGGCTCCGAGACCGGTGTGCTCCAGTTCGAGCCTGAACGCATCAAGCGTCGCGGTCGCCTGCAGCCGGGCAAGATGTTCCTCGTCGACACCTCGCAGCGTCGCATCATCGAGGACAGCGAGATCAAGCACGACCTCGCCACCATGCACCCGTGGCAGGAATGGCTGGATGCCGGCGCCGTCCGGCTCGCCGAGCTGCCCGACCGCGAGCACATCGTGCACCCGCCGGCATCGATCACCCGTCGACAGCGCACCTTCGGATACACCGAGGAAGAAGTCCGCATCCTCCTCACGCCCATGGGGCAGACGGGTGTCGAGCCGCTCGGCGCCATGGGGTCGGACACGCCGATCGCGGTGCTCAGCAAGCGTCCTCGCCTGCTGTTCGACTACTTCACGCAGCAGTTCGCGCAGGTGACGAACCCGCCGCTCGACTCGATCCGTGAAGAGGTCGTCACGAGCCTCAAGCTGGGCCTCGGTCCGGAGAGCAACCTGCTCTCCTGGGGACCGGAGCACACCCGCACCGTCTCGCTCGACTTCCCGGTGATCGACAACGACGAGCTCGCGAAGATCCGCCACATCGACAAGGCGATGCCTGGTCGGTCGAGCGCGACCATCCGTGGCCTCTACCACTTCGACG
This sequence comes from Microbacterium sp. BF1, assembly GCF_019279095.1. Lineage (NCBI taxonomy): Bacteria > Bacillati > Actinomycetota > Actinomycetes > Micrococcales > Microbacteriaceae > Microbacterium > Microbacterium sp. BF1. The sequence goes on from NZ_JAGYWT010000039.1 coordinate 3,046, forward strand.
CGGGTCCCCAGACTCTGCAGGACCGTCTCACCGAGATGTGCGCCGAGGCCGACGAGGCGATCGAGAACGGCGCCGAGTTCATCATCCTGTCGGACCGCGACTCGAACAAGGACCTGACGCCGATCCCGTCCCTGCTCATGGTGTCGGCGATCCACCACCACCTCATCCGCCGCGAGAACCGCATGAAGGTCGGGCTCATCGTGGAAGCCGGAGACGTGCGCGAGGTACACCACGTCGCGACGCTGATCGGCTACGGAGCCTCCGCCGTCAACCCGTATCTCGCGATGGAGACGGTCGAGCACCTCGTGCGCACCGGCTACATCACCGGCATCACGCCCGAGAAGGCGGTCAAGAACCTGATCTACGCGCTGGGCAAGGGCGTGCTCAAGATCATGTCGAAGATGGGAATCTCCACGGTGTCGTCCTACGCGGGCGCCCAGGTGTTCGAGGCGGTCGGCCTCAGCCAGGAGTTCATCGACGCGTACTTCACCCGCACCGAGTCCAAGCTCGGCGGGATCGGCATCGAGGAGATCTTCGCCGAGAACCAGGCGCGGCACGACTACGCCTACCCGGAGGATGCCGCGGCCCGCGCGCACGAGCGACTGTGGACCGGTGGTGAGTACCAGTGGCGCCGCGACGGCTCTCCGCACCTGTTCAACCCGGAGACGGTGTTCAAGCTGCAGCACTCGACCCGCACACGGCGCTACGACATCTTCCGCGAGTACACGAAGCTCGTCGACGAGCAGGCGGCCGAGCTCAAGACGTTGCGTGGACTCTTCAGCCTGCGCACCGGCACCCGCAAGCCCGTGCCGCTGGACGAGGTCGAACCGGTCTCCGCCATCGTTAAGCGCTTCTCCACGGGTGCGATGAGCTACGGCTCGATCTCGCGTGAAGCGCACGAGACGCTCGCGATCGCGATGAACAGCATCGGTGCGAAGTCGAACACCGGTGAAGGCGGCGAGGACCCGGACCGTCTCGTCGACCCCGAGCGTCGCAGCGCGATCAAGCAGGTCGCCTCGGGTCGCTTCGGCGTCACGAGCCTGTACCTGACCGAGGCGGACGACATCCAGATCAAGCTCGCCCAGGGCGCCAAGCCCGGTGAGGGTGGTCAGCTGCCGCCGACCAAGGTCTACCCCTGGGTCGCGCGCACCCGTCACGCGACGGCCGGTGTGGGACTGATCTCGCCGCCGCCGCACCACGACATCTACTCGATCGAAGACCTCAAGCAGCTCATCTTCGACCTGAAGCGGGCGAATCCCGAAGCACGCATCCACACCAAACTCGTGAGCCAGTCGGGAATCGGCGCGGTGTCGGCGGGTGTCGCCAAGGCTCTGAGCGACGTCATCCTGGTCTCCGGCCACGACGGCGGGACGGGTGCGAGCCCGTTGAACTCGCTCAAGCACGCGGGCACGCCCTGGGAGCTCGGCCTCGCCGAGACGCAGCAGACCCTCATGCTCAACGGGATGCGGGACCGCGTCGTGGTGCAGGTCGACGGTCAGCTCAAGACCGGTCGCGACGTCATCATCGGAGCACTCCTGGGCGCGGAGGAGTTCGGCTTCGCCACCGCTCCGCTCGTGGTCAGCGGCTGCATCATGATGCGCGTGTGCCACCTCGACACCTGCCCGGTCGGTGTCGCCACGCAGAACCCGGTTCTGCGTGAGCGCTTCACGGGCAAGCCCGAGTTCGTCGTGAACTTCATGGAGTTCATCGCGGAGGAAGTGCGCGAACTCCTCGCCGAGCTCGGCTACCGCTCGCTCGACGAGATCATCGGTCGCGCCGAGCTCATCGAGGTCAACGCCGCGGTGGAGCATTGGAAGGCCGAGGGCCTCGACCTCACTCCCGTGCTCGAAGGCCCCGTCTTCCCGGCGGGCGAGCCTCGCCGCAGCGGTCGCGCGCAGGATCACGAGCTCGAGAAGCACTTCGACGTGCAGCTGATCGACATCGCGAAGGGGGCGCTGCTCAACGGCGAACCCGTCGTGGTGGAGCTGCCCATCGCCAACACCGAACGCGCGGTCGGAACGATGCTGGGTCACCAGGTGACCTCTCGGCACGGTGCCGCTGGTCTGCCGCAGGGCACGATCGACGTCACCCTGCACGGCACCGCGGGACAGTCGCTCGGGGCGTTCCTGCCGCCGGGGATCGTGCTGCGGCTGGAAGGTGATGCGAACGACTACGTCGGCAAGGGCCTGTCGGGCGGTGACATCACCATCCGTCCGCCGCGCGGCTCCGCCATCGCACCCCATGAGAACGTCATCGCCGGCAACGTGATCGGCTACGGCGCTACCTCGGGGACGATGTTCATCTCCGGTGTCGTCGGCGAGCGGTTCCTGGTGCGCAACTCCGGCGCGACCGCCGTCGTCGAGGGCGTGGGCGACCATGCACTCGAATACATGACCGGTGGCCTGGCCGTGATCCTCGGTTCGACCGGTCGGAACTTCGGCGCCGGCATGTCCGGGGGAGTGGCGTACGTGCACGCGCTCGACACGAGCAAGGTCAACGCCCAGTCGCTGGGCAGCGGGGAGCTGCTGCTCGAGCCGCTGGACCGCGCGGATCTCGAAGTGCTGCGCAGCCTGCTCGTCGCACACATCGAGCGCACCGCGTCTCCGCGGGCGTCCGCGCTTCTCGAGAGTTTCGAAGAGGCCGCGGCAGAGTTCGTCAAGGTGCTGCCTCGCGACTTCGCCGCGGTGCGGAGCATGCGCGAGGAGGCGCTGGCCGAGGGGATCGACCCCGACGGCGACATCGTGTGGAACCGCATCCTGGAGGTGACCGGTGGCTGACCCCAAAGGCTTTCTGAAGGTGACCGAGCGGGAGCTTCCCGCACGTCGTCCCGTGCCCGTGCGCATCATGGACTGGAAAGAGGTCTACGAGCCCGGAGACACGCAGGTCCTCCGCCGCCAGGCCGGACGCTGCATGGACTGCGGTGTGCCGTTCTGCCATCAGGGCTGCCCGCTCGGCAACCTGATTCCGGAGTGGAACGATCTGACGTGGCGCGGCGAGGGCCGCGCGGCGATCGAGCGCCTGCATGCGACGAACAACTTCCCGGAGTTCACGGGCCGGCTGTGCCCCGCACCGTGCGAGAGCTCGTGCGTGCTCGGCATCAACCAGCCGGCGGTGACGATCAAGCAGATCGAGGTCTCCATCATCGACGAGGCCTTCGCGAAGGGCTGGGTCGAGCCCGAGCCGCCTGAGCGCCTCACCGGCAAGACGGTCGCTGTGGTCGGATCAGGGCCCGCGGGCCTCGCGGCCGCCCAGCAGCTCACCAGGGCCGGGCACACCGTCGCAGTCTTCGAGCGTGACGATCGCATCGGCGGTCTGCTGCGCTACGGCATCCCGGACTTCAAGATGGAGAAGACGCAGCTCGAGTCGCGCCTGCGTCAGATGCAGGAGGAAGGCACCCGCTTCCGTGCGGGTGTCGAGATCGGCAAGGACATCTCCTGGCCCGACCTCCGCGCCCGCTACGATGCCGTCGTCATCGCGACCGGATCGACCGTGCCGCGTGATCTCGCGATTCCCGGACGCGACCTCGACGGCGTGCACTTCGCCATGGAGTATCTCGTGGAGTCGAACCACGCGGTCGCCGGAGACAAGGTCACCGACCAGATCAGCGCCGAGGGCAAGCACGTCATCGTGATCGGCGGCGGAGACACCGGTGCGGACTGCATCGGCACCGCTCACCGTCAGGGCGCGCTCAGCGTGACCAACCTCGCGATCGGCAAGCAGCCCGGCGATACGCGTCCCGACCACCAGCCGTGGCCGATGATGCCGACCGTCTTCGAGGTCTCCTCCGCGCACGAGGAAGGCGGTGAGCGGGTCTTCCTCGCATCGACCGTCGAGTTCCTCGGGAACGAGGTCGGCGAGGTCCGCGCGCTGCGTGTGGCCGAGACGGAGTACATCGACGGGCGCCGTGTGCCCAAGAGCGGCACCGAGCGGGAGATCCCGGCGGATCTGATCCTGATCGCGATGGGGTTCACCGGACCGGAGCAGGGCGGGTACACCGACGACACGCTTCCGCAGGTGACCGAGCGCGGTGCCTTCGGGCGCGACTCGTCGTACGAGTCGACGGTTCCCGGCGTGTTCGTCGCCGGCGACGCAGGCCGCGGACAGTCGCTCATCGTATGGGCCATCGCCGAGGGCCGTGCAGCGGCCGCGAACGTCGACCGATTCCTCATGGGCAGCACCGTGCTGCCCGAGCCGGTGCGTCCGAGCGATGTCGCGATCGGTCTCCAGCCCGCGTAGGCTGAGGCCGGCACCGTCGCCGGATTTACCTTCCCCCACTTCTACCCTGGAGAAATCTTTGAGACGCGCGAAAATCGTCGCCACCCTGGGCCCCGCCACCTCCACCTATGAGACGGTGCGCGCACTGATCGATGCGGGGGTGGATGTCGCTCGACTGAACCTCAGCCACGGTGACTACTCCGTGCACGAGAACAACTACGCCAACGTGCGTCGTGCCGCAGAGGACGCCGGTCGTCCGGTCGCCATCCTCGTCGACCTCCAGGGGCCGAAGATCCGTCTCGGCAAGTTCGAGAACGGCCCTTACGAGCTCGCCAAGGGCGACATCTTCAAGATCACCACCGAAGACATCATCGGCAACAAGGACATCTGCGGTACGACCTTCAAGGGTCTCCCGCAGGACGTCAAGCCCGGTGACTTCCTCCTCATCGACGACGGCAAGGTGCGCGTCGAGGTCGTCGAGACCGACGGTGTCACGGTCACCACCAAGGTGATCGTCGCCGGGGCCGTCTCGAACAACAAGGGCATCAACCTGCCCGGCGTCGCCGTCAACGTCCCCGCGCTGAGCGAGAAGGACGAGGACGACTTGCGTTGGGGTCTGCGCATCGGCGCCGACCTGATCGCCCTGTCGTTCGTCCGCAACGCCGACGACGTCACCCGTGTGCACGAGATCATGGCGGAAGAGGGCGTCCGCGTGCCCGTCATCGCCAAGGTCGAGAAGCCGCAGGCCGTCGACGCGCTCGAGGAGATCGTCGACGCCTTCGACTCGATCATGGTCGCCCGTGGCGACCTGGGCGTCGAGCTTCCGCTCGAGGCCGTGCCGATCGTGCAGAAGCGTGCGGTCGAGATCGCACGTCGCATGGCCAAGCCGGTCATCGTCGCGACGCAGATGCTCGAGTCGATGATCCACAGCCCCGTTCCGACGCGCGCCGAGACCTCGGATGTCGCGAATGCGGTGCTCGACGGTGCAGACGCCGTCATGCTCTCCGGTGAGACGAGCGTCGGCGACTACCCCGTCGTGGTCGTGGAGACCATGGCTCGCATCATCGAGTCGACCGAGGAGCACGGCCTGGAGCGCATCGCGCCCCTCACGACCAAGCCCCGCACGCAGGGTGGCGCGATCACCCTCGCCGCTCTCGAGGTCGCCGAGTTCGTCGACGCGAAGTTCCTCTGCGTGTTCACGCAGTCCGGTGACTCGGCACGACGCCTGTCGCGTCTGCGCTCGCGCATCCCGATGATTGCCTTCACGCCGGAGCCGGGTATCCGCCGCCGCATGGCGCTGACGTGGGGCATCCGCTCGACGCTGGTCGACATGGTGCAGCACACCGACCTGATGTATCACCAGGTCGACGAGTACCTGCTCGGCAACGGTCTCGCCGAGGAAGGGGACAAGGTCGTCGTGATCTCCGGTTCCCCTCCCGGAATCGTCGGATCGACGAACGACCTTCGTGTGCACAAGGTCGGCGATGCGATCCGCGGTGCCGCCCCCATCTACAAGGCCGGCGTCTGACGGACAGCATCCAGAGGGGGCGGGACTTCGGTCCCGCCCCCTCTGTCATATGCGTCAGGTAGTTTTCACTCATGGAGCCGTGCCGTCGTCCGAGGAGCACATCATCGGCGTGCTGAGGAACGCCGGGTGGTGGGTCGCTGACTACGTCTACGCGGGGTACTGGCAGGTGCGTGCGCTGTTCGACCGCACCGATCCGGCCTCCTTCGCATCCGGGCGCGCCGCCCACATCGTCGTGCTCCCCGGTGTGTACGAGACCTGGAGGTTCCTGCAACCGCTCGTCGTGGCGATGCATCGGCGCGGGCACCCCGTCCACATCGTCGACGCGCTCCGCCGCAATCAGCAGCCGGTGGTAGACCTGGCCGCCGATGTGACGGCCTTCCTCGAGGAGCATGACCTCACCGATGTGATCCTCGTCGCCCACAGCAAGGGCGGCCTCGCAGGGAAACTCGTCATGACCGGCCCGGCGGGAGCGCGGGTGCGGTCGATGCTCGCGGTCGCGACACCGTTCGGCGGATCTCGCTACGCCCGCCGCATACTGTCACGCACTCTGCGGGAGTTCTCTCCGGAAGCCCCGTCGATCGTGAGTCTCGCACGGCAGCTGAGCGTGAACGAGCGGATCGTCTCGGTTTACGCGGGGTTCGATCCACACATCCCGGAGGGGAGCGAGCTCGCCGGCGCCAAGAACGTCCGCCTCGAGACGGGCGGACACTTCCGGATCCTCGCCCACCCGCGGGTTCTGGCAGAGCTCGCGGTCCTGGCGGAGTAGCGCTCAGTCGCAGCCGTCGGCAGCGGGGCGGCCTCCACCGAGCGTCGGGAGCCACAGGAGCAGATCCGGCAGCGCGGCGTAGGCGGCGAGGCCGTGGGTGACATCCGGATAGCGGTGGAAGGTGACATCCGTGCTCTGCGTACAGAGCAGCTTCACGTAGCCCTCGGTCGCGCTCGGGAGCACGAGCTCGTCTGCTTCTCCCTGACCGACGAAGACCGGCACCCTGAGAGGGCTGTTCCCCACACTGTTCTCCTGGAGCATCGTCTGTCAGGGCTCTGTCGTCGCAGGGTCGCTACGTGCGAAGCGACCATGCATGATGCCGCATCATGAATTTTCTGGAGGGAACCATGAACGACTACTACGGCTATGACGGCCTGTCAGGCGGCGCGCTGGTCGCGTTGATCCTGGTCTACACGATCCTGCCACTCGCCATCTACG
>NZ_JAGYWT010000390.1:0-2368 GCF_019279095.1 Microbacterium sp. BF1
CTGCACCGTCGTCAGCGGCGGCCACAGCTGCGCGGCATCGGGCAGGCCGTCGAACCCGACGATGCTGACGTCTTCCGGAACGTCGCGCCCGACCTCGCGGAAGGCGCGCAGCACTCCGATCGCCATCTGGTCGTTCGCCGCGAACACGGCGGTGACCCCGTCGATCTCGCGCAGTTCCACACCGGCCGCGTAGCCGGATGCAGCGGTCCAATCGCCCGACAGAGGGGCCGGGACATCACGTCCGTGCCCTTCCAGGGTCTGCTGCCATGCTTCGCGCCGACGCTCCGCGGAGTACGAGCGCGCGGGGCCGGTGACGTGCCACACCGTGTCGTGCCCAAGCCCGAGCAGGTGCTCGGTCGCCAGACGTGCACCCTGCGCCTGGTCGGTGTCCACGAACGGGTGGGTGTCTCCGCGGTTCGAGTCGACGAACACGACCGGAAGCGCGTCGGGGATCTCGATGTCGGCCTCGTCGAGCTGATGAGCCTCGATCACGATGATGATGCCGTCGACCGCGTGTTCCTCCAGTCGTCGGAATGCTCCGGCCACCGTCTCACCGGCACTGGATTCGACGGGGATGAGGGTGAGGGCGTAGCCGAGCTGGGCGGCGCGTACGGCGATCGCATCGAGCGTGCGCTGGTTGCCGTACGAGCTGAACGAGAACATCACGACACCGATGGTGCGGAATCGCCCTGATCGTAGCGCTCGAGCGGCACTGTTGGGTCGATAGCCGAGGCTGTTCATGGCCGCTTCGACGCGCTCGCGCGTGGCGGCGCCGACGTATCCCCTGGCATTCACGACGCGGGACACCGTCTGACCGGAGACACCGGCCTCCCTGGCGACGTCTTCCATCGAGGGCTCGCGTCTGCGCGTCGACGTCTCTGTCGGATGCTTTGGGGTCACGATCACCCATCCCCTCATATGTTGACGTTGACACACTACCAGTCCAACCAATATGTTGACGTTGACACACGGCGCACGGTGCGCCCGAAACGTAAGAAGGACTCGTCGATGACGACTGAATCCCCGCAACCCTGGGTGCCCCCGGCATCCGGCGCCGCGACAAGCGCGACTGGAAGGGATGGGCCTTCGTCGGCCCGTTCATGGTCGTGTTCGCCCTGGTGTTCCTGACACCCCTCGCCTATGCGCTCTACCTGAGCTTCTTCCAGGAGAAGCTCATCGGCGGCACCGCTTTCGTCGGGCTGGACAACTACGCACGCGCACTCTCCGATCCGCAATTCTGGGAGGCGTTCGGCCGCGTGCTGGTCTTCCTCGTCGTGCAGGTGCCGATCATGCTGATCCTCGCGCTCGGAGCCGCTCTCGCCCTCGACAGCGCCCGCCTGCGCGGAGCATCCTTCTTCCGCATCCTGATCTTCCTGCCCTACGCCGTCCCCGCGGTGGTGGCGGTACTGATGTGGGGCTACATCTACGGAGACCAGTTCGGTCTCACGAGCAATATCAACGACTTCCTCGGGGTCGACGCGATCACCCCGTTCGCGAAGGAATGGATGCTGCTCTCGATCGGCAACATCGTCACGTGGGAGTTCGTCGGCTACAACATGCTGATCTTCTACTCCTCGCTCAAGACCACCCCGACCGACATGTACGAGGCCGCTTCCCTCGACGGCGCCGGGGCCTGGCGCACGATCTTCTCGATCAAGATCCCCTCCGTGCGCGGGGCGCTCGTGATCGCGACGATCGTCTCGATCATCGGGAGCTTCCAGCTCTTCAACGAGCCCAACATCCTGCGTCCGCTGGCGCCGAACGTGATCACCACGTTCTTCACCCCGAACATGTACGCGTACAACCTGTCGTTCGCCGGGCAGCAGTTCAACTACGCCGCGACGATCGCCATCATCATGGGCGTCATCACCGCGGTCATCGCCTACGTCGTGCAGCTGCGCGGCTCGAAGTCGGAGGTGCGCTGACATGGCACTCCCCCTCGCCCGCCCCTCTCGCAGACGCCATGACCCGATGAATCCGCGTAAGTCCAACACGCTGCTCATCGTCATGATCCTGTACGCGCTGTACACCCTCGTCCCGCTGGTCTGGCTGCTGTTCAGCTCGACCAAGACGCAGGCCGGACTCTTCAGCTCGTTCGGACTGTGGTTCGCCGACGACTTCGCCTTCATCGACAACCTCGTCGCCACGTTCTCCTACCGCGACGGCATCTTCCTGCGCTGGTTGGGCAACACCCTGCTGTACGTGGTGGTGGGTGCGGGAGGAGCGACGCTGCTGGCCACCATGGCGGGTTACGGACTCGCGAAGTTCCGCTTCCCCGGGCGCCGTGCGGTGTTCGCCGTGGTCCTGGGCGCCGTGGCCGTGCCCGGCACCGCCCTCGCGGTCCCGACCTTCCTGCCCTTCCGCCGGG
>NZ_JAGYWT010000391.1:0-2354 GCF_019279095.1 Microbacterium sp. BF1
CCACCTGTCGGTCTCGGCGACGACCAGGCCCCCGCGCCCGGGCGAGATCGACGGCGTGCACTACTACTTCGTCGACGACGCGGAGTTCGACCGGCTCATCGCCGACGACGAACTGCTCGAGTACGCCGTGGTGCACAACCGCTCCCGGTACGGCACGCCGCGCGCGCCGATCGATGCCGCGCTGGCCGAGGGCAAGACGGTCCTGCTCGAGATCGACCTGCAGGGTGCGCGTCAGGTGCGTCGCGCCGAACCCGCCGCGACACTGATCTTCCTGCTGCCTCCGAGCTGGGATGAACTCGTCCATCGGCTGGTCGGACGAGGCACCGAAGACGCCGAGGAGAGGGCCAGACGACTGCGCACCGCGAAGGTCGAACTCGCCGCTCAGAACGAGTTCGATCACCTCATCGTGAACGAGGACGTCGCCACGGCGGCTCACGAGGTCGTAGAATTGTCTACAAGCTCTGCGCGCTGAGAGTCTTCGCGCGCCTTTCGCACCGTCTTCGCGACGATCCCGTCGCCTGATCAGGAGGTCTCACCATGGCCGGACACAACAACGGCATCATCGATCCCCCCATCGACAACCTGCTCGACCGCGTCGACTCGAAGTACGAGCTCGTCATCTACGCCGCCAAGCGCGCGCGTCAGATCAACGACTACTACTCCGACCTGCACGAGGGAAACCTCTTCGACAACGTCGGCCCGCTCGTGGACTCCTCGGTCGAGGACAAGCCGCTCACCATCGCGCTGCACGAGATCAACGAGGACAAGCTCCGCCTTCGTCACGCAGAGTGATATTCGAGACCGCGCCTCCCGTACGTCGGAGGCGCGGTCCAGAATGGGTGCAACACCCTCCATCCGTCCGTCCCGTTCTGGAGTACCGATGAGCGCCCTGCGTCTGTTCACGTCCGAGTCCGTCACCGAAGGGCACCCGGACAAGATCTGCGATCAGATCTCCGACAGCATCCTCGACGGCCTCATCGCGAAGGACAAGGGTTCCCGCGTCGCCGTGGAGACGCTCGTCACCACGGGCCTCGTGCATGTGGCCGGTGAGATCCGCACCGACGCCTACGTCGACATCCCCACGATCGTGCGCCAGGTCGTGAACGGCATCGGCTACACCTCCAGCGACACCGGCTTCGACGGTTCTTCGTGCGGCGTCAGCGTCTCGGTCGGCGAGCAGTCGACCGACATCGCCCACGGCGTCGACAGTGCCCAGGAGCACCGTGACGGGTCATCGGTCGATCCGCTCGACGCTCTCGGCGCCGGTGACCAGGGCATCATGTTCGGCTTCGCGACGAACGAGACACCGCAGCTCATGCCGATGGCCGCCTGGACCGCCCACCGCCTCGCCGAGCGTCTCACCGAGGTGCGCCGCAGCGGAGCGCTGCCTTTCCTGCGACCCGACGGCAAGACCCAGGTCACGCTCGGCTACGACGGCTTCACACCGAAGACCGTCGACGCGGTCGTGGTCTCGACCCAGCACCACCCCGACATCTCGCAGGAAGAGCTCAAGGCACAGGTCCGTGAGCACGTGATCGACCCGGTGCTCGCGACCACCGGGCTCGACCTCGACGACGTCACGTTCTACATCAATCCCGCGGGTCCCTTCGTCACCGGCGGCCCCAAGGGCGATGCCGGTCTCACCGGCCGCAAGATCATCATCGACACGTACGGCGGGGCCTCCCGCCACGGTGGCGGCGCCTTCAGCGGCAAGGACCCGTCCAAGGTCGACCGCTCGGGTGCCTACGCCACGCGATGGGTGGCGAAGAACGCCGTCGCCGCAGGTCTCGCCGACCGCCTCGAGGTGCAGGTCGCCTATGCGATCGGTGTCGCGCGCCCTGTGGGTCTGTACGTCGAGTCCTTCGGCACGGGCAAGGTGTCGGACGAGGTCATCACGCGCGCGATCAACGAGGTGTTCGATCTGCGCCCGCAGGCGATCATCGAGCAGCTCGACCTGTTGCGCCCGATCTACGCCCAGACGGCCGCCTACGGGCACTTCGGCCGCGAGCTCCCTGACTTCACCTGGGAGCGCACCGACCGCGCCGAAGAGCTGCGCCGCGCTGCCGGGCTCTGATGGGACCGCGGTCCTGATGCCTCCGGAGAGCCGGCGCATCGCGCGCGTGCTCCTCGATTCCCCTCTGCCTCAGCTCGATCGGCTCTTCGACTACGCCCTTCCTGCGCAGTGGGGTGAGGTTCCGCTGGGTGTTCGTGTCCAGGTGCCGCTGCGCACCGCCGGGCGCGTGATCGACGGCTACGTGGTCGACATCGACACCGAGGACGACGCCGACCGGGCGCTGTCCGAGGTCGAGAGCGTGGTGTCCACGGTGCCGGTGCTCCCCGAGCGTCTGCACACC
>NZ_JAGYWT010000392.1:0-2349 GCF_019279095.1 Microbacterium sp. BF1
GCCGCGATCACCCGGCACAGCGAACGCGTCGCCGCCGCGCTGTCGGGGCCTCAGTCCGCCATCGTCCTCGTCGACGACAGGGCCATGGCCACGGCGTTCAGCAACGCCTATGCGCCGGAGCACCTCGAACTGCACCGCGTGGATGCCGAAGAGGCGGCCGCCGACTTCACCAGCGCCGGAGCCGTCTTCGTCGGCGACCAGACGCCGGTGAGCCTCGGTGACTACATGGCGGGCAGCAATCACGTGCTGCCGACCGGGGGACAGGCTCGCTATGCTCCCGGGCTCGGCTCGTACACCTTCCTTCGACCGCAGCAGGTGATCTCCTACGACAGGGCTGCGCTGGCGGCCGTGCGCGCCGGGGTCGTCGCCCTCGCCGACACCGAGGTGCTTCCCGCGCACGGTGAGGCGATCGAGGCCCGTTTCACCGCGTAGGATCGGTCAGATGCACTGCCCCTTCTGTCGACACCCCGACTCCCGCGTCATCGATTCACGCACGAGCGACGACGGGCTCTCGATCAGGCGTCGTCGACAGTGCCCGGAGTGCGGCGGCCGTTTCACGACGACCGAGACCGCGAGTCTCAACGTGATCAAGCGTTCCGGTGTGATGGAGCCGTTCAGTCGGGAGAAGGTCATCACGGGTGTGCGGAAGGCCTGCCAAGGACGCCCGGTGACGGAGGGCGACCTCGCGGTGCTCGCACAGCGCGTGGAGGAGGCCGTCCGACAGACAGGGGTGTCGCAGCTCGACACCAACGAGATCGGTCTCGCCATCCTCGGTCCGCTGCGTGACCTCGATGAGGTCGCGTTCCTGCGCTTCGCCAGTGTCTACCAGGCCTTCGACTCGCTCGAGGATTTCGAGGCCGCGATCACAGATCTGCGCGCCGACCACACGAAGCGGGAGTCCGAGGAGCGGTAATCTGGCAGGGATGTATCCGCTGCTCTTCCGCGCTGTCCTCTCGCGCTTCGATCCCGAGTTCGCCCACCACGCCGGTATGGCGGTGATCCGCGTGCTCGGTGTGCCTCCGTTCTCGTGGGCCACGCGCGCGATCACGCGCCCTGACCCGTCGCTGCGCGTCGAGGCGCTCGGTCTCACCTTCCCCTCGCCGTTCGGCGTCGCCGCGGGCTTCGACAAGAACGCGGTCGGCGTGCGAGGACTCGCCGCTCTCGGCTTCGGACATGTGGAAGTCGGCACCGTGACCGCGATCGCGCAGGAGGGGAACCCGAAGCCGCGGCTTTTCCGTCTCATCGCGGATCGCGCCGTGATCAATCGGATGGGCTTCAACAACGCCGGAGCGGATGCGGCGGCGCGTCGGCTCGCTCGCCTGCGGCGCGGCGCGCCTGACACGATCATCGGGGTCAACATCGGCAAGAGCCGCGTGGTCGAGGTCGAGGATGCGACAGCGGACTACGTGGCCTCGGCGACGCGGCTCGCTCCGCTCGCCGACTACCTGGCCGTGAACGTGTCGTCGCCGAACACTCCGGGTCTGCGAGGACTGCAAGCGGTGGAGACGCTGGCTCCGCTGCTGCGCGCCGTTCGAGAGGCTTCCGGCGACACACCGCTGCTCGTCAAGATCGCACCGGATCTTTCCGACGAGGAGATCACGGCGATCGCCCAGATGGCCGTCGCTGAGGGACTCGCGGGAATCATCGCGCACAACACCACCATCAGCCGAGACGGTCTGCTCACGGATCCCGCGACGGTCGAGGCTGCAGGCGCGGGAGGACTGTCCGGTGCACCGCTGAAGAAGCGCTCGCTCGAAGTCCTTCGCGTCGTGCGCGAAGCCGTTCCCGCCGACTTCTGCGTGATCGCCGTCGGGGGGGTGGAGACGCCATCCGACGTGCAGGAGCGCCTTGCGGCCGGTGCGACCCTCGTGCAGGGCTACACCGCTTTCCTGTACCGCGGCCCGTTCTGGGGCCGGGAGATCAACAGGGGACTGATCAGTCGGGGTACTGGCCGCGCTTGACCTGCGGCTTCGGCAGACGCATGAATCGCATCTGCAGGGCGCGCATCGCGGCGTACCAGCCCAGACCGCGCTCGAGACGCTCCTTGCCGAACTTCGCCGCGGCCTTGCGCTTGACGCGCATGCCGAGCAGGATCATGCCGCCGATCGCGATGACGAGGTAACCCATCATCACGATGTACGCGTAGAACGAGATGACCGTGTTCGCCGGCACCAGCGAGGCGAGGATGACCAGGACCATCACTCCCATCACGAACTCGGCCGGGTGCCAGCCCGCATCCACGTAGTCGCGGACCCAGCGGCGCTGCGGGTCAAGCGCACGCTGGGCATTCCGATCTTCCAGGAGCAGCTCATCCAGATGGCGACGGCGATCGGCGATTGCACGGCCGAT
>NZ_JAGYWT010000393.1:0-2339 GCF_019279095.1 Microbacterium sp. BF1
CCACGACCACCACGAGCGCGGGCGGGGCGAAATAGCGGATCCCGTTGCGGCGACCGAACCGACGCACGAGCTCGCCGCGCCAGGCGCCCGTCGCGCGGAACTGCCGAGCCAGTCGCAGCCAGCTCTCCCGCGGCCAGTAGGTGACCGACAGATCGGGGTCGAACCACACCCTATGGCCGGCCTGTCGGATCCGTAGGTTGAGCTCCCAGTCCTCCCCACGTCGGATCGACTCATCGAACAGCCCGACCTCATCGAGGACGTCGCGCCGCATCACGCCGAGGTACGCCGACTCCGCCTCGCCCTCCTGCGAACTCCCGTGATAGGCGCCTCCGCCGAGCCCGACAGGGGAGTTGTACAGACGAGCGACCGCCTTCTGGAAGGGCGTGCGCCCCTCGGCGTGCATCACGCCGCCGACGTTCGCCGATCCGGTGCGCTCCAGAGTCTGCAACGCCAGGGCGGCGTAACCGGGGGAGAGTTCGGAGTGCGCGTCGACGCGCACGATCGTGCCGTAGCGGCTTGCCCGGATCGCGGCGTTCAGTCCCACCGGGATGTGCGCCGCAGGGTTGTCCACCAGCCGGATGCGGTCGTCCGTCGCCGCGAGTCGTCGGGCGAGCTCGGTCGTGCCATCCGTCGACGGGCCCAGCGCGAGCACGAGCTCGGTGGGGGCATCGACATCCTGAGCGAGCACCGAGGCGATCGCGTGTTCGAGGTACGCGCGTTCGTTGAGCACCGGCATCACGAAGGACACCCCGGGCAGGGGAGCGGAGAATTCGTCGGCGCGCACATGATGATCATGGCACGGTGTCCACGCACGTTCCCTGATCGAGGGCGCGGCAGGGCGTCCGCAGTCCGCGGGACGGGCTGCGGCGGGAGGATCGGACGCGGACGAACTATTCTGGAGGGATGGGTGCACTGTCTGACGCGAAGAAGGGATACCGTCTGCTGAAGCGGGCGCTCGCGTCTCGCACCGCGGTGCAGCGCGTGCGACGCCGGCTCGCCGAGCGCGAGCCGTTTCCGACCGACCACTTCAAGGTCGCGGTCTACTTCGCGGACGGTGCCGTGAACATGTACCAGATGCGTCAGTGGTACCGCCCGCTCGCCGAGCTCGCGAAGCGCTGGCCCGTCGTCGTGCTCTCCCGGCAGGCCACCGGGACCGAGAAGCTCCTCGAAGAAGACGCCCCTCCGGTGGTGTTCGTCCCGAAGGTGCGCGATCTGGAGCGGTTCATCGCCACCCAGGACATCCGCATCGTGCTGTACGTCAACCAGAACACCAGGAACTTCCAGATGTTCCGGTACGGGCGGCGCTGGCATGTGTTCATCAATCACGGCGAGTCCGACAAGATGTACATGACGACGAACCAGTACAAGGCCTACGACTACGCCTTCGTCGCCGGACAGGCCGCTCGGGATCGTCTCTCGCGCACGCTGTGGGATTACGACGTGAACCACCGCACGATCGAGATCGGGCGCCCGCAGGCCGATCACTACTCCGGAACGCTTCCGTACACGCCCGATGAGCGGACCGTCGTGCTCTATGCGCCGACCTGGGAAGGCGACCGTCCCAGCGCCCACTACGGTTCGATCGCTTCGCACGGCGAGGAGCTCGTGAGCCGGCTGCTGGCGACCGGTGCCCACCGTGTGATCTACCGCCCCCATCCCCGCAGTGGCGTGGTCGATGAGGCGTACGGCGCCGCGCATCGACGGATCGTGGCCGCGATCGAAGCGGCGAATGCCGCGGACGCGACCGCTCACCATGTCTACGACGCGGCTCCGGAGTTGGGCTGGCAGCTCACCGCGGCCGACGTCGCCATCGTCGACATCTCCGCCATGGTCTACGACCGGCTCGCCGCCGGAAAGCCGCTGATGATCACGCGTCCGACGGACGAGCAGGCATCGATCGACACGCAGGGCTACCTGTCGGATTGCGAATGGCTGACCGCGGAGGCTGCGGTCGACATCGTCGCCGAGGTCGATCGGGTCCGAGCCGATGAGGCTGCGATCGCCCGGCTGCGGATGTGGGTCCAGCACTACTTCGGCGACACCACGCAGGGGGTGGCGACCGCGAAGTTCCATGCCGCGGTCGAGCGCCTCATGCAGGAGTGGGAGCGTTGGCAGGCCCACGAGGTCGGGACGATCCGCGAAGACGAGGACGACGACGACGAAGAAGTCGACGACGAGGACGCCTGAGCATGGACTTTCCCCGCGCGCAGTCGGTCGCACCCCGCCTGGAGCTGCTCAGCCGCACCGGGTCGACGAATGCCGATCTGCGGGTGAAGGCGGAGGCCGTCGAGGAGTGGCCGCACCTCTCGACCCTCGTCACCCGCGACCAGACCGCGGGC
>NZ_JAGYWT010000394.1:0-2325 GCF_019279095.1 Microbacterium sp. BF1
AGGAACGAGATCGTGCCGACCCCGACGTTCCGTGCCATGACGTCGGCGAGCACGTCTTCGGCGTCGACGGTGTCGCTATCGGCGTCCGATGCGCTGGCCGTGAGCACCTGCTTGAGGGATGCCGCGGTCCTCCCACAGCCGCAACATCGTCCCACAGTCTCACCCCCGTTGTCCCAGAGAAGAGGAAGTCCCATGTTCACAGCACGGAAGTCACGTCTCGCCCTCGCCGGTGGAGCAGCGCTCGCCGCGGTGCTCGTCCTCGGCGGTTGCGCGAACAGCAACCCGCTCGACACCCCGAGTGAAGGATCGAGCTCCGGAGACGACACCATCGTCATCGGCTCGCAGGCCTACTACTCGAACGAGATCATCGCCGAGATCTACGCCCAGGCGCTCGAGGGTGCCGACATCAAGGTCGACCGCCAGTTCAGCATCGGCCAGCGCGACGCCTACATGCCCGACGTCGAGTCCGGCGCGATCGACCTGTTCCCCGAGTACACCGGAAACCTGCTCGAGTACCTCGACAAGGATGCGACCGCCACGAGCCCGGACGACGTGTACGCGGCGCTGAAGGACGCCCTGCCCGACGGCCTGACCGCTCTCGACTACGCCGAAGCCTCCGACCAGGACACCTACACGGTGCTCAAGAGCTTCGCGGAGGAGAACGGCCTCACCTCGATCGGCGACCTCTCCAAGGTGACCACCCCGGTCACGATCGGCGCCGCACCGGAGTTCGAGCAGCGCCCCTACGGCCCCGCGAAGGCCAAGGAGGTCTACGGCGTCGACCTCGGATTCTCCGCGACCGGCCCGACCACGCTGGAGTCCCTGCTCGCCGGTGAGATCCAGGTGGCGGACATCTACTCGGCCGACCCGGCGTTCCAGACCGAGGACATCGTCGCGCTCGAAGACCCGGAGAACATCATCCTGGCCTCGAACGTCGTGCCGATCGCATCGAGCGACGTCGCCGACGAGATCTCCGACGTGATCAACGCGGTCAGCAAGAAGCTCACCGCGGAAGAGCTCGTCGCCCTCAACGTGCAGAGCACGGTCGACCAGAAGTCGGCGGAGGACATCGCCAAGAAGTGGCTGTCCGACAACGACCTCAGCTGAGTCGCACAGACAGAAGCGCCCGGACCCGCACAGGGTCCGGGCGCTTCGTCGTTGCGGGGGTCAGATCCTGGCGTCCTGCTTCGGCACGAGGACCTGCTTGATGATGATGAGGATCGACGCGGTCACCGGCACCGCCACCAGGGCACCGAGCAGACCGAGCAGGGTGCCTCCGGCCAGGGCACCGATCACGACCAGCGAACCGGGGACAGACACCGCCTTGTTCATCACACGCGGGGTGATCACGTACGCCTCGATCTGCATGTAGACGAGGTAGATCGCCGCGAAGACCAGGGCGGCGATCGGGTTGGTGAACAGCGCGAGACAGGTGCCGAGGATCCAGAAGAGCACGGAGCCGACCAGCGGGATCAGCGTGATGCAGAAGGCGATCGCCGCCATCAGCGGCGGGAACGGCAGTCCGAGGAACAGGTACAGGAGGAAGGCCAGCGTCGCGTTGCAGAACGCCAGGATCACCATCCCCATCACATAACCGCCCACCGAGTCGGTGATCTGGTCGGCGATGTCTCCGGCGCGAGCCCGGTCGCGGGCCGGAGCGAGACGCAGCATCCCCTGCTTCATGGTGGGGAGCGATGCGAGGAAGTACAGCGTGAGGACGAGCACGACGATGGCGCCGGAGATGCTGGTGGCGATCGAGGCGCCGACGGCGAGGGCGCCGCCGCCGATCGTGGCCAGGTTGCCGAAGTCGGTCAGGAACGACTGCACCTGGGCCACGAGGTCCTGGAACTGATCGCCGAACTGCGCTTCCAGGGTTCCGTAGATGTCGCTGTGGGTGAAGTCCTTGATCATGCCGGGCACGGACTGCACGAAGCTCACGATCTGATCGATCACCACGGGGACGATCATCCAGATCACCAGGGCGAACACGACGATGAGCGCGAGGATCGTGATGACGACCGAGATGACGCGGGAGAGACCGCGGCGCTCCAGGAAACGCACGGCGGGGTCGAGCCCGAGCGCACCGAACAGGGCCAGTGCGATGTAGATCAGCACCGTGGACAGGTTCGACAGCGCGAGACCGATCACGATCGCGCCCAGGCCGCCGAGAGTCACCAGGAACCCGAAGACGAACGGACGGTCGATGCGCGTCCAGAAGGAGCGGCTCGGCGTGGTCGGCTCGATCACGACCGGACGAGGCGAGTCGGCCGCCGACGCGATCACCGCGGCGGCGGAGCCGGATGCGGACTGCCGACGGCGCCCGGG
>NZ_JAGYWT010000395.1:0-2325 GCF_019279095.1 Microbacterium sp. BF1
GACGGTCTCCACGCACGAGAGCACCTTGGCTCCGCCACATGCACGCTCTTTCGAGCACGGCGAATACTACGAAGGGCCGCATGATGACGAACTGGCAGAGTCGGCAGCTGTGCCATCCAGTGGATGCACTGCTGCTCGCGCCCGTCCTCGGCCAACGCGCGGACGCGGCGGGACGTCAGAAGCTCTGGCTCGGGATCGGCACCGGCGCGCTGATCCTGTGCATGCTCGGCCTCTGGTTCGTCGAGCCGATGCCGAGCCTGTTCTGGCTGGGTGTCGCCCTGATCTCGGCCGCGACGGTGTTCCAGGAGATCGCGGCGGTGAACTCCAACGCGATGCTCATCGGCATCGCGAACCCGAAGAACGTCGGTCGCATCTCCGGCCTCGGCTGGGGCTTCGGCTACCTCGGCGGCATCATCGCGCTGGTGATCGTGGTCGTGCTCGACACTTTCGACTGGTTCGGCATGTCGACCGACAACGGACTGGCCTACCGGCTGATCGCCGTCGGATGCGCCGTCTGGGCGATCGTCTTCAGCATCCCCATCTTCCTGAACGTGCCGGAGCCGTCGCTGGGCCGTCCGGAGCGCAAGGTCGGCTTCTTCGCCTCGTACCCGCTGCTGGTGAAGGACGTCGCAGGTCTCTACCGCAACGAGGAGACGCGGCCCACCTTCTGGTACCTGCTCGCGAGCGCGGTCTTCCGCGACGGGCTGGGAGGCGTCTTCGCGTTCGGCGCCATCATCGGCACCGCCGTGTTCAAGTTCGGCGCGCAGGACATCATCATCTTCGGCATCGCCGCGAACCTGATCGCCGGCGTCTCGACCATCGCCGCCGGCCGACTGGACGACCGGCTCGGACCGAAGCGGATCATCCTCGCCTCGATCGGGTCGATGATCGTCGCCGGTCTCGCCGTGTTCTTCCTCCGCGACGCCGGTGTGATGGTGTTCTGGGTGGGCGGTCTGATCCTGTGCGCCTTCGTGGGCCCCGCCCAGGCGGCCGCCCGTTCCTTCCTCGCCAGAGTGACGCCGGCCGGACGCGAGGGCGAGATCTTCGGCCTCTACGCCACGACCGGGCGAGCCGCGAGCTGGATGGCATCCGGCGCCTGGACCGTGCTGATCGTGCTGACGAGCCAGACGGCCTACGGAATCCTGGGCATCGTGGTCGTGCTGATCGCCGGCTTCCTGCTGCTGCTCCCGGTCAAGGCGCCGCGCTGAAAGAATCCTGCGGAAGCCGTGAGCCACGGCGGGAGTAGTCTGACCGCGTGACTGTGATCCTCGCCTTCCTCGCCAACATCCTCGTCGCCATCGCGAAGACCGTCGCCGCGATCATCACCTCGTCGGCGTCGATGGTGGCCGAGGCGGCACACTCGTGGGCGGATGCGGGAAACGAGGTGTTCCTCCTCATCGCCGACCGCCGCGGGGCGAAGGCCAAAGATGCGCGGCATCCGCTCGGCTACGGTCGCAACGCTTTCGTGTGGTCGCTGATCGCCGCGTTCGGGATCTTCACCGCCGGGTCGATCGTGTCGATCATGCACGGCATCCAGGAGCTGTCCGACACCGGTCCTGTCGAGAGCCCGACCGTGGCGTACATCGTGCTGGGTGTCTCGTTCGTGCTCGAGGGCGCATCGTTCACGCAGGCGATGGTGAAATCCCGCCGCCTCGCGAAGGAGCGCGGCTCGTCGACCTGGGACTTCGTGCTGGAGACGAGCGACACCACACTGCGCGCCGTGTTCTTCGAAGACTCCGCCGCACTCATCGGACTCGTGCTCGCCGGCGGCGCGATCCTCCTCCACCAGATCACGGGCGTCGCCGCCTGGGATGCCATCGGCTCGATCCTCGTCGGCATTCTGCTCGGGGTGGTGGCGATCATCCTGATCCGGCGGAACATCGCCTTCC
The DNA here is from genome assembly GCF_019279095.1 of Microbacterium sp. BF1. NCBI lineage: Bacteria > Bacillati > Actinomycetota > Actinomycetes > Micrococcales > Microbacteriaceae > Microbacterium > Microbacterium sp. BF1. The sequence goes on from NZ_JAGYWT010000395.1 coordinate 1,890, forward strand.
TCGTGGGCGCCACCGCCGCACCGGAACTGCGCGCGCGGGTGGGGAACGCCCTGCTGGGCCTGCCGCAGATCGAGCGGGTCGCCTACCTGCACATCGAGTACGTCGGCCCGAACCGTCTCTTCATCGTGGCGGAGGTCGATCTCGCCGGCGACGCGCGCGAGCACGACGTGGCACGGCAGCTGCGTGACCTGGAGCAACGGATCGAGCAGCACGACGCGGTCGAGACCGCTGTGCTGTCCCTCTCGGTCGACGACGAGCCGTCGGTGGGATTCGCGTCGGCCTGAGATGGTGTCGCCAGCGCGGCCATACGCGATGCGGCGGCGCAGGGCGTGGGAGAATCATGGCTGTGCGCCCGACGTATCCTCCGCTCCTGAGCCTCCTCGCCGTGACCGCTGCTCTGCTGCTCGCGAGCTGCTCCTCCGCTCCCGCCGACCAG
>NZ_JAGYWT010000396.1:0-2325 GCF_019279095.1 Microbacterium sp. BF1
CTCCGAGGGCGCTCCGAGGAGCGCACCGGCTCCACCCGGTCGTTCAACATCCCCACCGTCACCATGAAGCGGATGCGCGCGGCTATCACCGCCGATCAACAGGCCGGCCGCTGGCCATCCGACAGCGCATGGGCCGCCGAAGCCATCGGCATCGCCGTCGACGCCGCCCGAGTGGGTAACGGAGGAACGCTGCCGACCCCGCCAGACCGACTGCCGAACCGACTCGTTCGATAACCGCACACGATAGACCAACCAGACACGGCAGACCACCGGGACTTACCACCCCACATCGACAAGGAGCACATCGTGACGGACGAGAACAACCCCGGCAATCGGCCGCTGGTCAAGCGGCGCCCGCCACGGCGCACGCGTGCATTGCTGCTCACCACCGCTGGGCTCGCCGTGACCCTCATGTCGACAGCCGGATGCACGCCGCAGGAACGCCCTGCAGAGACACAGACCGTCGTGACGGCCTCCGAGGCGGCCGAGGTTGTTGCCGTCGTCGACGGCGACACGATCGACGTCACCACCGCCACAGGCCGCACCGCGCGCGTGCGTCTGATCGGCATTGATACACCTGAGATCGGCCGAGACGGCGACACAGGGGAGTGCTATGCCACCGAAGCCCGCGACTTCCTGGACGAGCTGCTGTACGGGCGCACTGTCGAGCTGCAAAGCGACAACACCCAAGCCGACACCGACAGGTACGGCCGGCTACTGCGCCACGTCGTCATCGACGGCCACAGTGCCGCCGTGCTCGCGCTGGAAGCCGGCACGGGATACGAGTACACCTATGACCAGGCGTACGCCGGCCAGGGTGAGCACAGAGACGCCGAGCAGGCCGCGGCCGGCGCAGGGGCCGGCCTGTGGTCCGCGTGCAGCTGAGGGGGAACCTCAGCTGGGGAGTCCGGCCGGTACGGCACCTGCGGACTCCCCAGCCTTAGTTGCGTTCGAAATGAACAGGGCCTAGAATCAAAGTCACCACAACTTTTCCTAGGCGTCCTGACTCACTCCGAGTCGGGGCGCTTCTTCTTTGCGAAGAAGCTCTTGCCAGCGAGCAGCACGAACGAGAGCACTCGTGCGATGTCGCTGGCGATTGAGACGATGTTAACCCAGTCGTCCATCTGGGAGGGTTCACCTCCTACTGCCCCATGCGGGGGCGAGCGAAGGTGTCCGGGTGCCGGCGGACTGCGCGTTCCTGTACTCATAGGAATAGTCTACCATGAGCGTACGACACCGCGTGATCAGTATACGCACGTTAGCGCGTATTGTCAAATAATCAATTTTTCGCGACCGATAGAGAAGCCTGCTTTACGTTTCGCGAAGGCGCGCCGGCACACCGCTCTACCGCTGCCAGGGGCCTTGATGCCCGATCGAGTGCGCTCCGGCCGAGACTACGAAGATGTGTTCGTAGTCGCTCAGGTTGATGAGCCCATCTGCTTCCCTGCGCTCAACGCGATAAGTCACGTCCCATGAGCCGGGGTAGCGGTTCGCGTGACGAAGGAGAAACACGCCAAAGAGGGCGGCAGTGCCGTTCTGTAGGTCATCGTCGTCCTCGTACGCGACGATCAAGGCACCTTCCTTGAGGGCGTCGAGGCTTACCGGTGTGCGAGGGAGCGGTTTGGGCATGGAGCTAGTTTTGCGCACGATCGGAGGCACCAACCACCTTGAAGGTTTGTTTCGCGTCCGAAGGGGGATCGCTTGACTGTAACTGTCCCACCGTGGGACAGTTACACGGTGTCCCACGGTGGGACAGGCGTGAGGGGGAAGTCATGTCGGAGTTCATCAGTTCAGCCGAAGCGTTCCGAATTGCTCGGGAGCGCGCGAGCGTTGCCGCAGCTTTCGAAGCGAATACGTTGCACATGGCTGTGTTCGATGCGCGGGAGGCTGGTATGTCCGTGCGCGAGACGGCAGTAGCCCTTAGCGTGCCGAAGAGCACTGTCGCCCGTCATTGGCGCGAGGGGCATCATTGCGTGCAGCCGGTGCCGGCTTGGGGTTCGGTCGCGGCATGGCGTGAAGCTCACGCCGCGGTCTGGGCGCACAACCCGCACGAGCTTTCCGACGATTGGGTGCCCTACGCCTGGGGAGTTGAAGCTGATCGGACCGTGGTCACGAGGAAGTCGCGCGGCCGCGCTGTGCTGAGCCGCGATGGGTCGTCGATCGCCTTCGAGGTGCCCGACGAGAGTGCCGACCAGTAACGGGTCTGTCGGGAAGTTTGTGTGTGAGGGGTTCGGCGTGATCGGTTCGGCTTCGGTCGGACGGGAAGATGAATCACGTCATGAGCACTGAATTGAAGACACCAACTGAGCAATCCGAGACCGTCGA
>NZ_JAGYWT010000397.1:0-2323 GCF_019279095.1 Microbacterium sp. BF1
GACGCAGCTCGTCCTGATCGGCGCCGCCCTCGGGCGCCTGCAGCGGCGACAGCGCGGCCATCCACAACTCGATGTACGCACGCTGGAGGCGTCGGACCTCGGCGCGATCGGCCTCGGACAGGAACGCGACATCCCTGTCCTGCACCTGGATGACCTCGGCGTTGCCCAGGGCGAACTCGACGTGGAAGCCGATCAGCGCGCGCATCCGCTGATCGGCAGTCGGCGACTCCGCAGCGACGCGACGACCGCCCGAGATCAGGTCCTGACTGACCTTGACGAGCACGGCGCCCAGCAGAGCCTGTTTTCCTGCGAAGTGGCGGTACACGGCCGGCCCGGAGACGCCGACCGCTGCGCCGATGTCTTCGAGGCTCACTCCGCTGTATCCGCGCGCGACGAAGAGGCGCGCGGCGGCGTGCAGGATCGCATCGGAGCGTTCGGCCTTGGCGCGGTCTCGGGCTGTGACCGGGCTTGTCATCTCAGTTAATCCTCGCTAACCTGAATCAACGGGTTAGTGAACACTAACCGAAAGTGCATGCACCGCGCCAGGGTCCGCCCGCGCGGACGTGGGTCGAGGAGGACATCACGATGCCCGCAACCCAGGAATCACTGGCGCACGAGCTGCGAGAGCGCCTCGCGACCGCGGCGCACGGCGGACCTGAAGCTTCCCGCGAACGGCACATCGCCCGCGGGAAGATTCTCCCTCGCGACCGCGTCGCCCGTGTGCTCGATGAGGGCAGTCCGTTCCTCGAGGTCGCCCCGCTCGCCGCCGACGGACTGTATGGGGGAGAGGCGCCGGGAGCCGGCGTGATCGCCGGTATCGGCCTCGTCCACGGTCGACACGTGATGGTGGTCTGCAACGACGCGACGGTGAAGGGGGGCACGTACTACCCGCTCACGGTCAAGAAGCACCTGCGCGCACAGGAGATCGCCCTCGAGAATCGGCTGCCCTGCCTCTATCTGGTCGACTCGGGAGGAGCGTTCCTCCCGAAGCAGGACGAGGTCTTCCCCGACCGTGAGCACTTCGGCCGGATCTTCTTCAACCAAGCGCGCATGTCGGCAGAGGGAATCCCTCAGCTCGCCGCGGTGCTCGGGTCGTGCACCGCGGGTGGCGCCTATGTTCCCGCCATGAGCGACGAGACCGTCATCGTCCGCGGTCAGGGGACGATCTTCCTCGGCGGACCCCCTCTCGTGAAGGCCGCGATCGGGGAGATCGTGACCGCCGAAGAGCTGGGCGGGGGAGAGCTGCACGCACGGCGCAGCGGTGTGGTCGACCATCTCGCCGAAGACGATGAGCACGCGCTCGAGATCCTCCGCGACATCGTCGCGACGCTTCCTCCTCCCGCGGCGCCCGCCTGGGAGGTGCTGAACAGCCGCCCACCGTCCGAGTCGACGAGCCTGTACGACGCCGTCCCCGTCGACGTGAACGCCGCATACGACGTGCACGAGGTCGTCGCCCGTCTGGTCGACGGCGACACCTTCCTCGAGTTCAAGCCCGAGTACGGCACGACCCTGGTCACCGGATTCGCCCGCCTGCACGGGCACCCCGTCGGCATCGTCGCGAACAACGGCGTGCTGTTCAGCGAATCGGCGCTCAAGGGAGCGCATTTCATCGAACTCTGCGACCAGCGGGGTATTCCGCTGCTGTTCCTGCAGAACATCACGGGGTTCATGGTCGGCTCCGATGCCGAGGCCGGCGGCATCGCGAAGGACGGTGCGAAGATGGTCACCGCCGTGGCCAGCACCCGGGTGCCGAAGCTCACCGTGATCATCGGTGGATCGTTCGGGGCCGGAAACTACTCGATGTGCGGTCGGGCCTATTCGCCCCGGTTCCTGTGGACCTGGCCCGCGAGCCGCATCTCCGTGATGGGTGGCGCACAGGCCGCGTCCGTGCTCGCGACCGTCAAGGAGGATCAGCTCTCCGCCCGGGGCGACTCCTGGACGAGCGAGGACCGCGCGGAGTTCGAGGCTCCGATCCGTGAGCAGTACGAGCACCAGGGTGAGCCCTATTACGCCACGGCACGACTCTGGGACGACGGCATCGTCGATCCCGAACAGGCCCGTGACCTCCTGGGCCTGGCCCTCGATGTCGTCTCCCGCAGTCCGCTGCCCGAACCGCGCTTCGGCGTCTTCCGGATGTGAGTGCCATGTCCCTGTCTGCACCGTCTCCTTCGAACACCGGCACCTTCCACACGGTTCTCGTCGCCAATCGCGGGGAGATCGCCCGCCGCGTGATCCGCACCCTCCGGGCGCTCGGCATCCGCAGCGTCGCCGTCTACAGCGACGCCGACGCCTCGGCCCCCCACGTGCGTGAAGCGGACGAGGC
>NZ_JAGYWT010000398.1:0-2320 GCF_019279095.1 Microbacterium sp. BF1
GCCGCACGCATCGCAGCTCACCCGCCGCGAACTGCGCGAGCGCGGGGAGTAGCCGCGCTCGGGTGGTGATCACCTCCGCAGAAAGGCCCCGGATCCGCATCCAGATGCGTGATTCGGGGCCTTTCCACGTGATCGTCGAGGAGGTGCTCACTGCTGCGGCCCCGCAACGAGCCGCCCACAGCGCAAGCGGCCGGGCTCAGGACAGCGTGATGCCCCAGTGCAGGGTCCAGGTCTCGTCGGGGGAGAGGCGACGGATGCCGAGGCCGCTGTTGAACGCATCGGCGGGCGCGGTCATCGGCTCGATCGCGACCGCGAGGCTCTGCCCGGGATAGGCGGGCGTCGTGTACACCTGCACGTAGTCGAAGCCCTCGCCCTGCCAGAGCGTGACGCGACGACCGTCCGGCGCGGTGAGCGAGTGGCGCACGCGCCCGTCGGGGTCGCGTGCGAGATCGGTGAATCCGGTGTCGAGGGTGACATCCCCCAGGCGCACACCTTCGCGCAGCTCGGGTCCGACCGGTCGGGTGCCGGTGGGGAGCATCCGCTCGTCGGTCTCGAACGCCGCCTCCGCGGGCACCCGCAGCACGAGGTCGTGCGGATCGACGTCGCCGATCGTCACGAACGGATGCGTGCCGAGGGCGACCGGCGCCGGCGTGCTCGAGCGGTTGGTGAGCGTGTGCGTCACCTCGATGCCGTCGGTGGTGAGGGCGTACGTCGCGGTCGTCTCGATCAGGTACGGGTACCCGGTCTGGGGGACGATGTTCGCCCGCAGCACGGCTTCGCTGTCGGTGTGCGCCACCTCGTAGGCCGTGAATCGCAGCAGGCCGTGGCTCGCGTTGCGCAGCTTCGGCTCCGTGATCGCGAGCCTTCGCGTGGTGCCCTCGTCGTCCCACTCCCCGTCTCGCACCCGGTTCGGCCAGGGGGTGAGGACCACGCCGGAGCAGGCCGGGGTGGGCAGGTCGTACGGGTACGGCGGCACGAGGTCGACACCGCCGATGCGCAGCGAACGCAGGGATGCGCCGACCTGAGCGATCTGCGCGTCCACCTCGCCGAGTCGGAGGGTGATCTGGGCGCCGGTGGGGGAAGCGGTACTCACCTCGTCATCGTACGGCCACCATCGGGTCGGCAGTCTCTCAGGCGCGTCGGCTACACTTGACCGGTCGGCTTCGGATGGGCAGCGCGACGGAACGGCTCCGTGGCCACGAGCTCCGCGTACTCCTCGATCTCGGACCTGCTGAGGAAGGTGAAGACCTTCAGGCGGTCGATCACGTCGCCATCCGCCGTGCTCAACCAGAACTGGTACATCCGGTACGGACTGCACATCTCGGCGTCGAGCCAGATGGCGTTGCCCTCGCTCTTGCCGAACTTGGTGCCGTCGCTGTTCGTGATCAGCGGGGTACCGATGGCATGCACCGACACTCCCTCGGAACGACGGATGAGGTCGGTGCCGCTGGTGAGGTTGCCCCACTGATCCGACCCGCCCGTCTGCAGCACGCAGTCGTACTGCCGGTACAGCTCGAGGAAGTCCATGCCCTGGAGGATCTGGTAGCTGAACTCGGTGTAGCTGATGCCCTCGTCGGAGTTCAGTCGCGCAGCGACCGCATCCTTCTTGAGCATCGTGCCGACGCGGAAGTACTTGCCGATCTCACGCAGGAAGTCGATCGCACTCAACGGTGCGGTCCAGTCGAGGTTGTTGACGATGCGGGCGGCGTTGTCACCCTCGAAGCTGAGGTAACGCTCGACCTGCGCCCGCAGGCGTCCGACCCACTCCTCGACGGTCTCCCGCGTGTTCAGCGTGCGCTCGGCTGTGGGACGCGGGTCGCCGATGAGTCCAGTCGATCCGCCGACGAGACCGAGCGGCTTGTGGCCGGCGAGCTGGATGCGACGAAGAGTCAGCAGCTGCACGAGGTTGCCGAGGTGCAAGCTCGGCGCCGTCGGATCGAACCCGCAGTAATACGTGATGGGGTCTCCCGCGAGCAGGGCGCGCAGCGCCTCCTGGTCGGTGGACACATGGACCAGGCCACGCCACACGAGTTCGTCCCACACGTTCTCGAACGTGGGGTCGATCGCCTGGGGTGCGGTCGTCAGAGCGGGAGTTGACACGCGTTCCAGGCTATCAGCGCACCGCAGCTCAGCTGTGCGCGGCCCACCACACGAGGAACGCCGCGCTGAGCGCGATCACCCAGCTCACCAGGATGAGGATCGAGATCGGGGTGCCGGACGCGGCGAGGGTCTCGATGATGCCAGGCATGAGCTTGTACCTGCCCTCGGCCCGCTGGTACGGGTCGGTGTTGGTGCCGAGGGCGACGGTCTCGTGCTCCCA
>NZ_JAGYWT010000399.1:0-2313 GCF_019279095.1 Microbacterium sp. BF1
GCGCATCGTGGTCCCGCTGCTCGGGGACTCGGCGCGGATCGCGCGGATGGCGGCGGCCGCGGAATCGGCCGGCACCCGCACGGGCACCGAGAACGTCATCTCTCTCATCGATCGCGCACTCGTCGCCGCCTGACGCGGTCGGTGAGACCGAAGAAAAGTAGACTGAAGCGGACATGATCAGACCCGACCTCTCCCTCCCCATTCCCGACACGATCACCGCCGCGCACTTCATCGGCATCGGCGGTTCCGGCATGAGCGGTCTCGCGAAGATGTTCCTCGACGCCGGTATCCGGGTCTCCGGCAGCGACCGTGCCGACAGCGACAACCTGCGGGCACTGGCCGCCGCGGGAGCGACTGTTCACGTCGGTCACGACGCCGCCCATCTCGGCGACGCCGACACGGTCGTGCACACGGGCGCGATCTGGCCCGAGAATCCCGAGTTCGTGACGGCGAAGGCCCGCGGACTCCACGTGATCCATCGTTCGCAGGCACTGCACTGGCTGGTCGGCTCCCGTCGCCTCGTCTCGGTCGCAGGTGCGCACGGAAAGACGACGTCGACGGGCATGATCGTCACGGCGCTGCGTGAGCTCGGCGCCGACCCGCACTTCGTCAACGGCGGTGTGATCGAGCAGCTCGGTGCGTCGAGCGCGACGGGTTCCGGCGACCTCTTCGTCATCGAGGCCGACGAATCCGATGGCACGTTCCTGCTGTACGACACCGCGGTCGCGCTGATCACCAACGTGGATCCCGACCACCTGGATCACTACGGTTCGGACGAGGCGTTCCACCAGGCGTTCGTGCAGTTCGCTGACGCCGCCACCGAGGCTGTCGTGATCTCCAGCGACGACGCCGGGGCGCTGCGGGTCGGCGCCGGGCTCTCGCATCCGAACATCCTCACCTTCGGTCAGGCCGAGGGTGCGAATGTGCGGGTCACCGACATCGTCGCCGCAGGTCCCGTCGCTGCGACGCTGACGCATGGCGAGGAGCAGGCGCGTATGCAGCTCGCCGTTCCCGGTGTGCACAACGCCATCAACGCGGCGGGAGCGGTCACGGTTCTGCGCGCGCTCGGCTACCCGCTCGCCGACGCCGTGCGCGCCGTCGAGGGGTTCGCGGGCACCGTGCGTCGCCTGGAGCAGCACGGCGTCGAGCGCGGCGTCACGGTGTACGACGACTACTCGCACCATCCCACCGAGGTCCGCGCGGCTCTCGAGGCGATGCGCAGCATCGCCGGGGAGGGGCGGATCATCGCGATCCAGCAGCCCCACACGTACTCCCGCACGCAGCACATGTACCAGGAGTTCGCCGACGTGCTCGAGGAGTTCGCCGATCACACGGTGATGCTCGACGTGTACGGAGCCAGGGAAGACCCTGTGCCCGGAGTCACCGGTGAGCTGGTGAGCGGAGCCTTCCGCGACCCGTCGCACGTGCACTACGTCGCGGACTGGCAGCAGGCGGCCGACTACACGGCGACGGTCGCACGAGACGGCGACTTCGTCGTCACGCTCGGCTGCGGAAACGTCTACCAGATCATTCCGCATGATCGGGATCGCGCCGGCGGCTGCAGCCTCGTAGTACACGGAGGCACCGACGCGGTCGGCGGCCTCGAACAGTTCGGGGCCGTGCGTTGCCAACAGCGCCTTGTTGGCGGTGATGACATCGGCGCCGGAGCCGATCGCCTGCAGGATGCTCGTGCGCGCCGGCTCGATGCCGCCGATGAGCTCGATCACGATATCGGCGCCCAGGATCAGCGACTCGGCGTCGGTGGTGAAGAGCTCCTTGGGCAGGTCGACGTCACGCGGAGCGTCCACGTCGCGCACGGCGATGCCCGCGAGCTCCAGCTCAGCACCGGCACGGTCGGCGAGCTCATCGCCGTGGCGCAGCAGGAGCGCCGCGACCTGAGAGCCGACGGCTCCGGCACCCAGCAGCGCCACACGAAGTCGTCGGTAGTCAGTCATGGTTACTCCTTCGGAGGTGGGTCATTGGTCTCCCTCGGGGGCGTTCGCCCCGTCGATGCCCGCGTCGCGGGCCAGCACGTCATCGATGGTCTCGCCACGGACGATGACCGCCGAGCGCCCGCCGCGTACGGCAACGACAGGAGGACGCGGGACATGGTTGTAGTTGCTCGCGAGCGAGACGCAGTACGCACCGGTGGCCGGCACAGCGAGCAGATCGCCCGGCACGAGGTCTTCGGGCAGGTACTCGTGATCGACGACGATGTCACCGGACTCGCAGTGCTTGCCCACCACGCGGCTGAGGCGGGGCTCGCCCTCTCCGACGCGCGAGGCGAGGCGAGCCGAGTACTGCGCGCCGTAG
>NZ_JAGYWT010000004.1:0-16435 GCF_019279095.1 Microbacterium sp. BF1
TCGTTCGAGGGCAGCAACGGCTCGATCCGCTTCCATTGCTCGTCCGTGAACACCCTCAACCGCGAATCAGACCTCACACAACAAGACTGCCGTGAGCCTCACCAGCGATATGGGAGACACGCCCTAGAGACTCGACCCGCGCGAGGGTGAATCGGACGCGGCGGCCGATACGCTGGCCGGCTGACTCAGGAAGCCTCGGACGGACGGTGGCACCGTGCGACGCTCGCGCTCGGCAAACGCGTGCGCCGGCCGGTCGCTCCGGTCCTCGCCGGGGCCAGCACCCTGCTCGGCACGCTGGTGGGCCTCAACCCGTTGATCCTCATCCCGACGGCGATCCTCCTTCTCGCAGCCGGATTGACGGCGCACTCCCGAGATGTTTGGTTACGTCATGAGGAATCAGTCAAAGCCACGTCTGCCGCGCAGGCAAAGGCTGCGCTCGAGGCCGCTGCGACCGCCGACCTCGAGCAACTCGCCGCCGACCACAGTCAGTTCGCGGATGTGTTCACCGAGCTGGTCCGGAACGTTGCGGATATGCCCGACAAAGGAAAAGCCGACCGCGCTGCAGACTTCGGCCGCCTGGTCAAGCAGGCGGTAAGCGCAATCGCCTGGCTTCTACACGCCGACATCGTGGGAGTGCGTGCCGTCGTCTATCAAGTCAGCGATGACGATAGTCGCATGGAAGTCGTCGACTGGGCTGCGGGCAACCATCGCGCCGCCCCGCAACCTTTCATCCGAGGCACCGACCGCGGCGACAAAGCGTTCGCGACCCTCCGAGCCGGGGAATCGCTGTTCGTGGACGACATCTCAAAAGCCCCAGAGCAGTGGGCCGGCTCCGGGGATGGGTACAACACCTTCATCACTACGCCCATCGCGTCGCCAACCGTCGGGTATGGCCTGCTCACTGTCGACGCGCCCGAGACCGATTCACTGACCGAGGACGATGAGAACGATCTTCGGCTCGTTGCCGGGATACTTGCAATGATCTTCGCAGAGAAGCACCGCAGATCGCCTGGCCGAGCAGCAGCGCCCTCTGCCTAAATGTCAGAACTAGCGCGTACACTGGCCGCATGACGATCGCTGACCCGGGCAAGGTTGAAATCGTCCCGCGCGCCTCTGGCCTACGGGATCTGTCTGATCCTGCCGTGCGCGAGCGGATCGTCAACGAGGCCAAGCGCGACGCACAGAAGAGTGTTCTTCGTGCTCGTCGCAGCAATCGGCTCTTCCTCACGCGCTGATCCGGGCTCGCTCACCGCACACAGTTCCCGCATCGCCGCGCTCAGTCCGACGTGCTCCGGATCTTGAGCACCTTCTTGTGTCGCGCAAGGGGGTGGCAGCAATTCGGGCGCGGGCGGACGATGGCAGCTCCACATCAGACAGATCGGAGTCGATATGCCCACCGGAGATGTTGAGACGTTCCCGCAGGACGGTGCCTGGTTCAACCGGGTGACCGGCGAGTCCGGGAACACGGGTGGAAGTCACCGGACGAAAGCGGAGGCCGTGGAGGCTGGGCGCGAGCTGGCGCGTGCTCGCAAGGTCGAGCACATCATCAAGAACGAGAACGGGCAGATTGCCGAGCGCAACTCCTACGGCAACGATCCGCGCGACGTGAAGGGCTAGAGCATGGCCCTGCCGGTCGAGCTGCGCCCGCCACTGGGCGTGGCGCTGGCTCGACCGGCGTCGTCGATCCCGGCCTCAGACGGCCTCCCCGGTGGCTCGAGGTACGAACCCAAGTGGGACGGCTTCAGATTGCTGGCCGTCGTCGATGACGACGTGACGCTGTGGTCTCGACAGGGCAAGAACCTCACGCGCAGCTTCCCCGAGCTGGTAGCCGCCCTCGAGGCGCAGCTGCCGCGAGGCGTAGTCCTCGACGGCGAGGCCGTGGTGTGACAGGACGACCGGTTGGACTTCGATGCGCTTCTGAGTGAATCGGCTCCGGCCCTGCACGGGTCGCTCGAATGGCCAGGGAGCGTCCCGCGTCCTATGTGGCCTTCGACGTGTTGGCGATCGCTGATCGCGATGCACGGGGCCTCCGACTGGATGACCGGCGGGCGCTCCTGCAGGAGCTGGCGCTGTCCTGGTCTCCGCCGCTGAACCTCTCCCCCGTCACTCGTGACGTCGCAGAAGCCGCGCAGTGGTTCGAGGCGCTGACGGCATCCGGCATCGAGGGACTGGTGGTCAAGGGCGGGGCGCAGCCCTACGTGGGGGGCGATAGGACGTGGATCAAGGTGAAGCAGCGGAACACGCTCGACGTCGTGTGCGCCGCGGTCACCGGCGCCCGTGAGCGACCGCAGGAGCTGGTGGTTGGGCTTCCGGTCGACGGGGCGCTGCGGATCGTCGGGCGCTCGTCGCCGCTCTCCGCTGCCGCGTCTCGCGCACTCGGTCATCTGCTGCGGAAACCGGAAGGCCCGCACCCGTGGCCGGCTGGAGTGAAACCGGGCACGGTCGACCGTTTCAATCGCAGTGGCCGCGAGCGGGTGTAGCTCACGCTCGTGCAGCCGTTGGTGGTCGAGATCTCGGCCGACGTGGCGATGACGGGCGATTCGTTCCGGCACGCTGTGAGGCTTGTCCGCGCGCGTCCGGAGATCCCCGTCGCTGAGGTTGAACCCCTGCGCCGAACCGATCAGTAGGCGACGTCGGCACCGCCCTGTACCCTCTGGGGCATGGTTGATTCGATCCTGGAGTTTCTCTCGCTGATCGCCGCGATCGTCGCGCTGTGGATGCTCACTCACGCCATGTGCGCCACCTCGTCCCCGCGCGAGACACCGGGGCGAGCGGTTGCATTCGGCGCGGGATTCAACGCTCTAGGCGTGATCCTCGGGGCATACCTCGTGGCGACGCTGCCTGTGGGTCAGGAGCTTCCTTTCACGGCCTGGACCTTCGGAGCTGGCGGGCTGATCGGAGTGGGCCTCGGCGCGCTGAGCTCGTACCGCTCCAACCGTCGCAAAGCTCGCGCGTAAGCGCGCTCTATCGCCACCCATCCACGCGGTTCTGTAAACGCTGGCACGCTCCCTGCCACACCCAGCACCGCAGCTTCTCGCCGTCGACGTCGACCTCGACTCCGACCGCATCTGATGTCCAGCGCTTCACGAGGACAGTCGATCTGACGTCGACATCGCCAAAGCGAAGCCATGTCAATCCCCACACCTGCATCCGTTCGGGCACCACGGTCACGACCTGCGACTGCAGCCGCAACTGGTCCGCGCTGAGTGAGTGCAGTGCTCCCCGCTTGCGAGCTTCACGCAACTCGCGTTCTTCGGCCAGCTGGCTTCCGAGGTGCGGATAGCGCTTGTTCGTTCCCACTCCCCCATGATCGAGCGGACCGCCGACGTTGCTGCGTCGACGTGAAATCGATCTGATATCAGTTCGATACGAGAGTGCTACTTGATCAGGTCGGCTCGATCGCCACTAATTCGAGAACCTTTGCAACCGACCACCCGCGCTCGACGAGGCGTAGCCTCGCGACCGCATCGCAGATTTGCCCGATATGGCGGCCGCCGACCCACTGCAGGTCGGTTCTTCCGTCTGGGGTCTGGAAGACGACTCGACGAGGTGCGCTGCGGGGCGTCCAAAGCAGACGTGGGCGTTCGTGTACGAGTCTCGCCGCGAAATCTTGGACTTCGGGCGTCCACCGTGGCTGGGAATCGGCCAAATCGAACACTGGATTCAAAGCTGATCGGCGCGGAGCGCCGGCCCTGTGCGCGCTTGCGCGTCTTGGCAGGGATCTCTTAACCGGGGATGTTTCGTTAGTTGTGGGTTGGGTGGGTAGGGGGGTGCCGTCCACAGAACGAGGGATCGTAAGGGCTCGCGTGGATGCCACTGTGCGCTGCTGCACCCCGCCCAGCTGACGGGCTTCGGCGAGCTGCTCGAGCGTGAGCCTGTTGGCACCACGGGCGACCTCCACTACAAGCCCTACGCGGTGAGGAAGCGCATCACGCGCTTCACCGTCGATTCCGCGTAGCCGATACGCTGCGCCACGGTCTTGTGGGAGATGGCCACGTCACGGCCCGTGCGGCGGTCCGCTGCAGACGCCCACTCGCGCGACGCCTTGAGTACGGTCGGCGCACCCGCCACACGCAGACGGCGTCTGAGGGCCTCGACGGAGGGCAATGCAAGCGCGAACTCGACCGCCCGAAGCCACTCCGAAGGGCGGCACACGGTCACCGCGACAGAATAGCCCCGGCTCAAGAGCTCCTCGCAACCTTCTTTCGTCCATTCATCAGATTTACCTTCCCGTGGCGGCGATGTTCCGCTACAGTGGTCAAGGTCTGCAGTGCCTGCTGTCAGCGATCATCGTTTGGGACGGTGTGATCGCACTCCGTGATGTGGGAATCACGAAGGGTTTCAGCAGGACCCGAGGGGTCGGGACGCAGACGACGCCGTGAACGTGGGGTTCATGGTCTGGGGAATCTGGGGAATCACAAAAATGTCGCACTGGGGATATCTGCGTACATTCACGGCTCAAGGGGCCTCGGCATGACTTCCGTCGAGGATGCCCTGAGCATCACTCGTACGGCGTTCGTGCCGGTCGCCGCTCCGCGAGCCACCAAGTCGGTGACGCGCACGGTGGTCACACCGCGCGCTTCGGCGACCTTGGAACGGCGCCGTCAGTGGGAGCGCCGCTATCGGATGCGGCTGCGGACCACGGATGCGGCTGTCATCCTGTTCGCCGTCGGTCTGACGGCGGCGGTCCAGCTGGCCACCGGCGTCAGCGGGTTCGAGGTCCTCCGCGACGGCATCCCCCTCGCCGCGCTGTGGTACCTCATGCTCAGCGCGCTGCACACGCGGGACGCCGCGTTGTTCCGCGCGAGCGCCACCGAGTACCGCGGCGTCGTGCACGCCAGCGGACTCGCCTTCGGGATCATCGCCATCGTGGCGGTGCTGCTCGCATGGAAGTCGATGCAACTGATGCTGCTGCTGGGGCTGCCTCTCGGTGTGCTGACACTTCTGGTGACCCGGTGGATGTGGCGGCATTGGCTGCAGACGCAGCGCTCCCAGGGGAGGTTCGCCTCCCGTACTCTCGTCGTCGGCAACAGGGACGACGTGGAGTACGTGGTCCGGACGCTGCACCCGATCGGCGCTTCCGGCTACCAGGTGGTCGGCGCGACGCTCCTCGACGGCAATGCCCGCGACATCGTGATCGACGACACGAGGTTCCCGGTTCTGGGGAACGTGAACTCCGTGTCGTCGATCGCGGCCGAGGTCGGCGCCGACACGATCATCGTGGCGAGCCGTCCCGAGGGCGAGCCGGAATTCGTGAAGCAGCTGAGCTGGCAGCTCGAGGGGACGGCTGCCGAGCTCGTGCTGTCGAGCCGACTGACGGATGTCGCCGGGCCGCGCATCTCCTTCGCGCCGGTCGAGGGCCTGCCCCTCATCCAGGTGCAGATCCCGACCTACGAGGGCGGGCGGCACCTCCTCAAGCGCGCGCTCGACATCGCCGTCGCCACGGTGGCGCTGATCCCGATCGGCCTCGTGGCGCCCGTGCTGGCGCTGCTCATCAAGATGGACTCGCCCGGTCCCGTCTTCTTCTTCCAGGAGCGCGTCGGCCGTGACGGCCGCCGCTTCAAGATGGTCAAGTTCCGTTCGATGAAGACCGACGCCGAGAAGCAGCTCGCCATGCTCAAGGAGCAGAACGAGGGCGCAGGTCTCCTCTTCAAGATGAAGGACGACCCTCGCGTCACCCGTGTCGGCAAGGTGCTGCGCAAGCTCTCACTCGACGAGCTGCCGCAGTTCTGGAACGTGCTCATCGGCGATATGAGCGTGGTCGGTCCTCGACCGCCGCTGCCGAGCGAAGTCACCGCCTACGACGGCACCGTCTTCCGTCGCCTGTACATCAAGCCCGGGATCACCGGCCTGTGGCAGGTCTCCGGACGAAGCGACCTCTCCTGGGACGAGAGCGTGCGCCTCGACCTGCGATACGTCGAGAACTGGTCCGTGATGAACGACCTGCAGATCATGTGGCGTACCGCCAAAGTCATGGTGCAGCCCAGCGGGGCATACTGATTCCATGAGCAATGCGTCGCCTCGGGGCGAGGATCGGTCCATCCTCGTCGCCGATGCTGGGTGACAGCGTCGCGGTCTATCTCGCAGACGGCCTGAGCAAGGACGGCATCGCGTCCACCATCGTGGATGCCACCTCGCTGGTGCGCCGCGGCGCGGATTCCGAACCCGGGACCGTACGCATCCTCCGTGACGGCGCCGTGACCAGGGAACAGCTCCAGGAAGTCCTCGGCGACCTCCTCGAGCCCGAGGACCACGCCGGACACGAGCATGACCCTGAGCACGCGCAGGAGCAGGACAGGGATTCGTGAAGCAGTACCTCTTCACGATCATCCTCACCGCCGCGATCACGTTCGCGCTGACCTGGGCGGTGTGGAAGCTGAGCCTCCGGTTCAAGCTGTACCCCGCCATCCGCGACCGGGACGTGCACACCACCCCCAAGCCACGACTGGGCGGCGTCGCGATCTTCCTCGCCATCGCCGCGGCGTTCGGCTTCTCCGCGGTGAACCCGTTCTTCCAGAGCATCTGGGTGCCGCCGCAGACCATGTGGTCGATCCTCGGCGCGTCCCTGCTGATCGCGATCATCGGGGTCGTCGACGACCTCTGGGACATCGACTGGATGATCAAGCTCGGCGCGCAGTTCCTCGCTGCCGGCGTCATCACGGTCGGTGGGGGACTGCAGATCCTGTCTCTGCCGTTCGGTGACCTCATCGTGGTGTCGAGCTGGCTGAGCATCACGATCACGATGTTCGCGATCGTCATCGTGATGAATGCGGTGAACTTCATCGACGGACTCGACGGGCTCGTCGCCGGTGTGTGTCTCATCTCGAACGGCGTGTTCTTCGCCTACTCCTACATCTTCACGCGCGACTCCGGCGCCTCCAGCTACTTCAACCTCTCGACCTTCATCGCCGCCGTCCTCATCGGAGCCTGCCTCGGCTTCCTGCCGCTGAACTGGAGCCCCGCGAAGATCTTCATGGGCGACTCCGGTGCACTGGTGATCGGCCTCCTGATGGCCACATCGGCGATCGCGATCACCGGGCAGATGGATCCGTCCGCCCTCGACCCCGAGCGGCTCGGGCGTTCCCAGCTGGTCGGAGCCTTCCTACCGATCCTGCTCCCGCTGCTGGTGGTCCTGCTGCCGCTGCTGGACTTCGGACTCGCCGTGCTCCGACGCATGAGCGCGGGACGATCGCCGTTCTCGCCCGACCGGAAGCACCTGCATCACCGCATGCTCGATCTGGGCCACCGCGACCGTGACGCCGTGCTCATCTTCTACGCCTGGACGGCCGTGGTCTCCCTCGCCGTCCTGCTCATGTACGTCGGTGCCCGAGAGGACTGGCCCGGCCAGTACCTGCCGGGTGTCGGCTTCGGCATCGTGGGCATCGCCGCCTGCCTCGTCGTCACGCTGAGTCCCACCCGCCGCAGGAAGAGCGCAGCGGGCACCGAACCCGATCCGACACCCGTGGAGTCCTGATGAGCCCGAGTCCTGTTTCCAGCACGCCGATCCTGCGTCGCACCCTCATCTGGTCGGCGGTCGCCACCGTCGTGCTCGCGATCATCGCCGGGGGCATCGGCTACCTCGTCGCTCAGGGGGAGGGGCTCGTCAGCGGTCTGCTCGGCGTGCTCCTGGCCGCCGTCTTCCTGGCGATCACCGGCATCAGCATCCTGATCGCGAACCGCTGGTACGGCGACCCGATCTACGTGCAGTTGTTCTTCGCCATCGTCCTGGGCGGCTGGCTGCTCAAGCTCGGGCTCTTCGTCGTCGCGATGATCATGCTCGCCGGTCAGCCGTGGCTGCAGCCGATGGTGTTCTTCCTGTCGATCGTGGCCGGCGTGCTGATGTCGCTCGCCATCGACGTCATCGTCCTCACGAGCATGCGGCTGCCCAACGTCAGCGACACGAACCTCCCGACGGAGGTTCCCGAAGACCGTGCGCCCGGCTCGGCGAATCACATCGGAGACGGACCCGTCGAGGGTGGCCAGCGGTCTTAGGAGACCCTCAGATTCTGATACTGTTGATACGTGCCCGCCGCTCGCCCGCGAGCGCTTGCGCTGTGTAGCACACCGACCATCGTCGCCCCGGTTTAGACCGGTGCCCCGAAGCTGGAGCCCGCGCTGTTTAATCTTGCTGCGACCCTGACCCCCCGACTCGCCTCCGACGGCGAGTTCCACGGCCCTTCGATCGACGATTTCTTTCCGGAGATCCTCTTCCACGTAGGCCCCATCCCCGTCAACCGGATCCACCTGGTTCAGTTGCTCGCGGTGATCGCCGTGGTTCTGATCCTCTGGCTCGGCACTCGCCGTATGAAGGTCGTCCCCGGCCGCTTCCAGAGCCTCGTGGAGATGGGGCTCGGCTTCGTCCGGACCAACGTCGCCCACGACATGCTCGGTCGCAAGGACGGTGACCGCTTCCTGCCGATCCTGACCACGATCTTCTTCATGGTCCTGTTCATGAACATCACGGGCATCATCCCGTTCCTGAACATGCCGGGAACGGCGATCGTCGCGGTGCCGCTCACGCTGGCCGTCGTCAGCTACGTGACCTTCATCTACGCCGGTATCAAGCGACACGGCTTCAAGTTCTTCAAGAACTCCCTGTTCCCGCAGGGCGTGCCGGTCGCCGCGATGCCGATCGTCGCGATCATCGAGCTCATCTCGACGTTCATCCTGCGCCCCGTCACGCTGACGCTGCGTCTTCTCATGAACCTCGTCGTGGGGCACATGATCCTGGTCCTCGCGTTCTCCGCGACCCAGTTCTTCTTCTTCACCGCAGGTGGCGGCTGGGCCGCACTCGGTGTCGGAACCCTCGCCTTCGGTGGCGCCTTCACTCTCTTCGAGATGCTGGTCGCCGTCCTCCAGGCATACGTCTTCACCGTCCTCACCGCGGTCTACATCCAGCTCGCGGTCGCAGAAGAGCACTGAGCGGGCAGGCATCAGCCTTCCCACCCAACGAAAGGAAAAACCCGTGGACGCTACTACGGTTCTCGCTGAAATCAACGGTCACCTCGGAGCGGTCGGCTACGGCCTCGCAGCCATCGGCCCGGCTATCGGCGTCGGCATCGTCGTCGGCAAGACCATCGAGGGTGTCGCTCGTCAGCCCGAGCTGGCCGGTCGTCTCCAGGTCCTCATGTGGATCGGTATCGCCTTCACCGAGGCACTTGCGTTCGTCGGCATCGCCGTCGCATTCATCCCCTTCCCGTAATCCTCACCGACTTCTGAAGGAGACAGGATGCTGAACGCTCTTGTCACGAACCTCGCAGCAGAGGGTGAGCCGAACAACCCCCTCATTCCTGCGTGGTACGACATCATCTGGTCGGGCCTCTGGTTCATCGTCATCCTCGTCGTCGTCTGGAAGGTCGCCCTTCCCCGTCTGACGAAGATGCTCGACGAGCGGTCCGCCGCCATCGAGGGCAACATCGCCAAGGCCGACGAGGCGCAGAAGCAGGCGGAGGCGGCACTCGAGGAGTACACGCGTCAGCTCGCTGAGGCGCGCACCGAGGCCGGTGAGATCCGCGAAGCCGCCCGTGAGGACGGTAAGAAGATCGTCGCCGAGGCGAAGGAGTCTGCGACCACCGAGGCCGCACGCATCATCGCCACCGCGCACACGCAGATCGAAGCGGAGCGTCAGGCCGCTCTCGTCTCGCTGCGTAGCGAGGTCGGAACCCTCGCGATCGACCTCGCCGGTGGCGTGGTCGGCGAGACGCTCTCCGACGACGCGCGTGCGACGGCTGTCGTCGATCGCTTCCTCGCCGAGCTCGAGGCATCCGAGAAGGCGGCTCAGTAATGGGCAGCGCGACCACTCAGGCACTCGCGGCATCCATCAAGACGCTTGCCGCAGCGAAGGACGTCACTCTCGACACCGCACGGGAGCTGTTCGCTGCCGCGCATGCCGTGAGTGCATCGTCCCAGCTGAGCGGCGCGCTTGCTGATCCTTCCGCTCCCGCCGCGGCACGACAGAATGTCGTCGCCGCGGTGTTCCGCGGGTTCTCCGCAGGTGCCCAGGGCGTCCTGAAGACCGTCGTCGCAGAACGCTGGTCCAACGCGGGCGAGCTCGTCGACGGTATCGAGGAGCTTGCGATCCGCGCGGCAGCGATCGCCGAGCCCGGAACGGATATCGAGGGGGAGCTCTTCGGCTTCTCCCGGGTGATCGCGGCCAACCCCGAGCTCGAACTCGCTCTGGGTAGCCGCGTCGGCGGAGAAGACGCCAAGAGTGCGCTCGTCGAGCGTCTCCTGGCCGAAGGCTCCACCGGCTCCGCGACGACGCTGATCATCACGTCGCTCGTGCGCGAGCCGCGCGGGCGTCGAGTCCGACGGCTGCTGAACCGGGCGATGAGCGTCGTCTCGAGCCAGCGCGGTCGAGTGGTCGCCACGGTGCACACTGCGACCGCCCTCACGGACGCGCAGCGCGCCCGTCTCAGCGACTCGCTCTCGCGTCGCTACGACGGTCAGGTATCGCTCAACGTCGTCATCGACCCTGCCGTCGTCGGAGGCCTGCGCGTGCAGATCGCCGATGACGTCATCGACGGCAGCATCTCCGCACGACTCGCCGACCTTCGCCAGAAGCTCGCGGGCTAACACGACTTCGCGCGGGGAACCGCGCACCCAGATACAAAGGGAAGACAATGGCAGAACTATCGATCAGCCCCGACGTCATCCGTGACGCGCTGAAGGACTTCGCCGCAGCATACGAGCCCTCCGGGGCCAGGGCGACCGAGGTCGGCACCGTCATCGACGCGGCCGACGGCATCGCGCACGTCGAGGGACTGCCCGGCGTCATGGCGAACGAGCTCGTCATCTTCGCCGACGGCACCAAGGGTCTCGCACAGAGCCTGAACGAGCACGAGATCGGTGTCGTCGTCCTCGGCGAGTTCACCGGTGTCGAGGCCGGTCAGGAAGTCACCCGCACCGGCGAGGTCCTCTCGGTTCCGGTCGGCGACGGCTACCTCGGCCGTGTGGTCGACCCGCTCGGCAACCCGATCGACGGACTCGGCGCGATCGAGACCGAGAGCGTCCGCGCCCTCGAGCTCCAGGCGCCCGGCGTCATGCAGCGCAAGTCGGTGCACGAGCCGATGCAGACCGGCATCAAGGCCATCGACGCGATGATCCCCGTCGGTCGTGGCCAGCGTCAGCTGATCATCGGCGACCGCCAGACCGGTAAGACGGCCATCGCGATCGACACGATCATCAACCAGAAGGCCAACTGGGAGTCGGGCGACGTCAACAAGCAGGTTCGCTGCATCTACGTCGCGATCGGTCAGAAGGGCTCGACCATCGCTTCGGTGAAGGGCGCCCTCGAAGAGGCCGGTGCGCTGGAGTACACCACGATCGTGGCCGCTCCCGCATCCGACCCCGCTGGCTTCAAGTACCTGGCTCCCTACACGGGTTCTGCCATCGGCCAGCACTGGATGTACGGAGGCAAGCACGTCCTCATCATCTTCGACGACCTGTCGAAGCAGGCTGAGGCCTACCGCGCCGTGTCGCTCCTCCTGCGCCGCCCGCCGGGCCGCGAGGCCTACCCGGGTGACGTCTTCTACCTGCACTCGCGTCTGCTCGAGCGTTGCGCGAAGCTGTCCGACGAGCTCGGCGCTGGTTCCATGACGGGTCTCCCGATCATCGAGACCAAGGCGAACGACGTCTCGGCCTACATCCCGACCAACGTGATCTCGATCACCGACGGCCAGATCTTCCTGCAGTCCGACCTCTTCAACGCGAACCAGCGTCCCGCGGTCGACGTGGGTATCTCGGTCTCGCGAGTCGGCGGTGACGCTCAGGTCAAGTCGATCAAGAAGGTCTCCGGAACGTTGAAGCTTGAGCTCGCGCAGTACCGCTCCCTCGAGGCTTTCGCGATGTTCGCGTCCGACCTCGACGCGGCTTCGCGTCGTCAGCTCTCCCGTGGTGCGCGTCTGACCGAGCTGCTCAAGCAGCCGCAGTACTCGCCGTACCCCGTCGAGGAGCAGGTCGTCTCGATCTGGGCCGGCACCAACGGCAAGCTCGACTCGATCGAGGTCTCGGACGTCCTGCGCTTCGAGCGCGAGCTCCTGGACTACCTGCGTCGCAACACCAAGGTTCTCGAGACGCTTCGCGACACCAACGTCCTCGATGACGCCACGGTCGCAGAGCTCGAGAAGCAGACGGATGCCTTCATCCTGGAGTTCCAGGGTGGCAAGGGACACGCCATCGGCGCCCCGGGCCACGAGGAGCACGCTGCAGCCGAGGCTGAGGACGTCAACCAGGAGAAGATCGTCAAGGGTCGTCGCGCGTAACCGCGTGAGGTACTGACATATGGGCGCTCAACTCAGGGTCTACAAGCAGAAGATCTCTTCTGCTCAGACGACCAAGAAGATCACGAAGGCGATGGAACTCATCGCGGCTTCGCGCATTCAGAAGGCGATGGCACGCGTCAAAGCGTCCACACCCTTCGCGCGTGCCGTGACGAGGGCCGTGTCGGCCGTCGCGACGTACTCGAACGTGGATCACCCGCTGACCCGCGAGTCCGAGAACATCACCCGCTCCGCGGTCGTGATCTTCTCCTCGGACCGCGGTCTCGCCGGAGCCTTCAACTCGCAGATCCTCCGTGAGGGTCTCGAGGTCGCAGAGCTCCTGCGCGAGCAGGGCAAGGAGCCGGTCTTCTACCTCATCGGTCGTAAGGCCGTCGGATACTTCCAGTTCCGACGCCTCGCCGCCGCTGCGGAGTGGACCGGCGACACGGACACCCCGTCGTTCCACACCGCGGAGGAGATCTCCGCGACGCTGCTCGAATCCTTCTCCCGCGGGGGACAGGATGGCGGGGTCGATGAGATCCACCTCGTGTACAACCGTTTCGTCAGCATGATGACGCAGTCGCCCGAATCCGTGCGTCTGCTCCCGCTGGAGATCACGGAAGCCGATGAGTCGGAAGCCGGTAACACCGTTTACCCGCTGTACGAGTTCGAACCGGATGCCGAGACCGTTCTCGACGCGATCCTGCCGGTGTACATCCAGAGCCGCGTCTTCAACGCTCTCCTGCAGTCGTCTGCCGCGAAGCAGGCGGCGACGCAGAAGGCGATGAAGTCGGCCAGCGACAACGCCGACAAGCTCATCACCGACTACACACGTCTGCGCAACAACGCGCGCCAGGCGGAGATCACGCAGCAGATCGCCGAGATCGTCGGCGGCGCCGACGCCCTCTCGAGCAAATAGACCATCAGGAAAGAGACGAAAATGACCCTCACCGCTCCGGCTGACCAGCCGGCGACCGCGGTCGTCGGGCGCGTCGCACGCGTCAACGGTCCGGTTGTCGACATCGAGTTCCCTCATGACTCGATCCCCGACATCTACAACGCGCTGAAGACCATGATCGCGATGGGCGAAGAGTCCACCGAGATCACGCTCGAGGTCGCTCAGCACCTCGGCGACGACCTCGTCCGCGCCATCGCCCTGAACCCGACCGACGGCATCGTCCGCGGCCAGGAAGTCCGCGACACCGGTGAGGCCATCTCGGTCCCCGTCGGCGACGTGACCAAGGGCAAGGTGTTCAACGTCATCGGCGAGGTGCTCAACCTCGAGCCCGGCGAGACCATCGAGGTCACCGAGCGCTGGCCTATCCACCGCAAGGCGCCGAACTTTGACCAGCTCGAGTCCAAGACTCAGATGTTCGAGACCGGCATCAAGTCGATCGACCTCCTCACCCCGTACGTGCTGGGTGGAAAGATCGGTCTGTTCGGTGGCGCCGGTGTCGGCAAGACCGTCCTCATCCAGGAGATGATCCAGCGCGTCGCGCAGGACCACGGTGGTGTGTCGGTGTTCGCCGGTGTCGGTGAGCGCACCCGTGAGGGCAACGACCTCATCCACGAGATGGAAGAGGCGGGCGTCTTCGACAAGACGGCCCTCGTCTTCGGCCAGATGGACGAGCCGCCGGGAACGCGTCTGCGCGTCGCCCTGTCGGCTCTGACGATGGCGGAGTACTTCCGTGACGTGCAGAAGCAGGACGTGCTGCTCTTCATCGACAACATCTTCCGCTTCACGCAGGCCGGTTCCGAGGTCTCCACGCTGCTGGGCCGCATGCCCTCCGCGGTGGGTTACCAGCCGAACCTCGCCGACGAGATGGGTGTGCTCCAGGAGCGCATCACCTCGACGCGCGGCCACTCGATCACCTCGCTGCAGGCGATCTACGTGCCCGCCGATGACTACACCGACCCGGCTCCGGCGACCACGTTCGCCCACCTCGACGCGACGACCGAGCTCTCTCGTGAGATCGCCTCGAAGGGTCTGTACCCGGCCATCGACCCGCTGACCTCGACGTCGCGCATCATGGACCCCCGCTACTTGGGCGAGGACCACTACCGCGTCGCCACGACGGTCAAGCAGATCCTCCAGAAGAACAAGGAACTGCAGGAGATCATCGCCATCCTCGGTGTCGATGAGCTCTCCGAGGAAGACAAGATCGTCGTGTCGCGTGCACGTCGCATCCAGCAGTTCCTCTCGCAGAACACCTACATGGCCAAGAAGTTCACGGGCGTCGAGGGTTCGACCGTCCCGCTGAAGGAGACCATCGAGTCGTTCGACGCGATCACCCGCGGTGACTTCGACCACGTGGCCGAGCAGGCCTTCTTCAACGTCGGTGGCATCTCCGACGTCGAAGAGCAGTGGGCGAAGATCCAGAAGGAGAACGGCTGACCATGGCGCTACACGTCAGCCTCGTCTCCGCTGATGCGGAGGTCTGGACGGGAGAGGCGAGCCTCGTGGTCGCCAAGACCGTCGAGGGTGAGATCGGCTTCATGACCGGCCACGAGCCGGTGCTGGCCATCCTCGCCGAGGGCCAGGTTCGCATCACCCAGTCGGATGGCACCAAGGTGCTGGCCAACGCGCAGGACGGGTTCCTCTCCATGGAGGGCGACACCCTGACGATCGTTGCCGGCAACGCGGCTCTCATCGCCTAGCAGTACCTGTTTCACGCGTCCGCCTCGGCACCCGCACGGGTTCCGAGGCGGACGCGTCTGTATCCACCGAGGTTTCATGAAGATCCTGCTCCCTCCGTCGGAGACCAAACACGAGGGTGGCGACGGTTCCCCTCTCGATCTCGACTCGCTGGTGCTTCCGTCGCTCAACGAACGACGCTCGGCGGTCCTCGAGGCGCTGATCGACCTCGCCGCCGATGAAGAGGCCGCACGACGCGTGCTCAAGCTGAGCGAGCGGCAGCGGGGGGACATCGCACACAACAGGGCGCTTCGATCGTCGCCCACCATGCCGGCGATCGACCGGTACACGGGCGTGCTGTTCGATGCGCTCGATGCGCGTTCCCTCTCCGCAGCCTCCCGACGGTGGCTGGGAGAGCACGTGTGGATACACAGCGCTCCGCTGGGCCCCGTCGGAGCCCTCGACGCTCTTCCCACCTACCGCCTCGCCGCCGGGACCTCACTACCCGGACTCCCGGCGCTTCGCCGGCACTGGGCCGAAGCCACCTCCGCAGCGATCGCCGAGGCCGACCCGTCGTTCGTCCTCGACCTGCGCAGCGAGGCCTACGTCGCGCTCGGGCCCGTGCCAGGTGCCGTCTCCTCCGCGTACGTCCGTGTCGTGACCGCACACGGAAGAGTCCTCAACCACTTCAACAAGAAGTCGAAGGGCCTGCTCGTGCGGGTGATCGCCGAGGATCGGCCGCGTGTCAGCTCGGTCCGTGGCCTTCGCGCGTGGGCGCAGAAGCGGGGGATCGTCTTCCGCGACGGCGCACAGCCGGGCATTCTGGAGCTGGTCGTCGAGGAGTGAGTCGTCTTCCGTGCGAGGAGGGACGCTTCGTCCGCGAACGGCGGCGACCCGAACATGCCAGACGGCGAAAGAGACCTGCGGGGAAACCCCGCGACACGCTAGTGTGTTCAGCGCATGATGCCGCATCATGAATTTTCTGGAGGGAACCATGAACGACTACTACGGCTATGACGGCCTGTCAGGCGGCGCGCTGGTCGCGTTGATCCTGGTCTACACGATCCTGCCACTCGCCATCTACGCGCTCTACTCGTGGTTCTACATGAAGATCTTCGAGAAGGCGGGAGTGCAGGGCAAGTGGCGCGCCTGGGTGCCCGTCTACAGCACCATGATCTTCTACAAGCTCGGTGACCTGAGTCCCTGGCTCGTTCTGTACCTGATCGGTGGCGGTATCATCGGCTCGATCATCCCGTTCCTGGGATGGTTCCTGATCCTCCCGCTCATCGGTATCGCCGGTCGCGTGATCGACCTGATCGCCGCGTGGCGGGTCGGCCTGAAGCTGCAGAAGGACGCCGTCTGGGTCGTTCTGTACTTCTTCCTGCCGCCGGTGTGGCTCGGTATCAACGCGTTCGACAAGTCGCGTTGGAACGCGGGCATCCAGCCCGCTCCCTGGGCAGCGAACAGCCTGCTCGGCGACCGCACGGTGTGGGACGGGATCCCGGCTCAGGCATCGGCTGCGGCTCCGCAGGCCGGCTAC
>NZ_JAGYWT010000040.1:0-9958 GCF_019279095.1 Microbacterium sp. BF1
GCTCCGGCACCTGCTGCTGCAGCCCCGGCACCCGCCGCGACGAAGCTCGCACTCCCGACAGAGAACGACAACCTCTACGTGACCCCGCTCGTGCGCCGTCTGGCGTCGCAGCAGGGCGTGGACCTGGCTTCGGTCACCGGCACCGGTGTGGGTGGTCGTATCCGCAAGGAAGACGTGCTGAAGGCCGCGGAGACCGCTACGGCGGCACCTGCTGCTGCAGCCCCGGCTCCCGCTCCGCTCGAGGTCTCGCCCCTGCGCGGCACGACTCAGCCGATGTCGCGTCTGCGCAAGGTGCTCGCCAAGCGTGCTGTCGAGTCGATGCAGCAGACGGCTCAGCTGACCACGGTCGTCGAGGTCGATGTCACTGCCCTCGCCGACTACCGCGACAGCGTGAAGGCGTCGTTCCTGGAGAAGACGGGCGACAAGCTCTCCTTCCTGCCGTTCTTCGCTCTCGCCACGGCTGAGGCTCTGCAGGCGTTCCCGATCGTCAACGCGACCGTCGACGGCGAGAACATCGTCTACCCCGCCAGCGAGAACGTGTCGATCGCCGTCGACACCGAGCGCGGTCTGCTCACGCCGGTGCTGCGCGACGCCGCTTCGAAGAACATCGCGCAGATCGCTCACGAGATCGCCGATCTCGCCGCGCGTACCCGCGACAACAAGCTGAAGCCCGATGAGCTTGCCGGCGGCACGTTCACGCTGACCAACACCGGTTCGCGTGGCGCCCTGTTCGACACTCCTGTCGTGTTCCTGCCCCAGTCGGCGATCCTGGGTACCGGCACGGTCGTCAAGCGTCCGGGTCTCGTGAAGGTCGGGGGTGCTGATGCGATCGCCGTCCGGTCGTACGTGTACCTCGCGCTCTCCTACGACCACCGGATCATCGACGGCGCCGACGCAGCCCGATTCCTGGGCGCGGTGAAGGCCCGCCTCGAGTCGGCGCAGTTCGCCGCTCAGCTCGGCGCCTGACCGCACGAGTCATCCTGGCTGGTCCGCGACGTCATAGACGTCGCGGACCAGCCATTTCTCTTCTGTGCGGATGAGGACGACGATCGTCTGATCGGACCCTTCGCCCTCCGCGTCTCCCGCCCCCTCATCCGCCCCACTCGTCCGAAGGCGTACCACCGCGACGTCCCCGTACTCGTCCACGAGTTCGGGGCTCGGCTTCACCGGATCCACCCTGCCCAGAGCCCCCGTGACGTTCTCGGCGTCGCCGGCCACGGCATCCGTGCAGGAGGTATCGCCCTGGGCGCGGCAGTCCGCGATCGCCCGCAGGAGAGATGGCACGGCGCCGATGGGATCCTCCTCGGCGGAGGAGGACTCCGACGTCGAGGCCTCTCCGCCGACGGGAGCTGCCCTCGGGGGCGGCGTACTGACCGACGCTGCATCTCCCCCCGGCGACGGCGACTGAGAGCTGCCACCTGCTGCCCCGTCGGCCTTCCCTGCTTCTTCGCCGTCAGGCCAGAGAAGCCCTCCGGCGAGCACCAGAGCCGCGGCCACCCCCGCCACCAGCACCGATCTCTTCCGCCGGTCGGCTGTCGTCTCAGACCGCCCTGCCCCGCTGTTCCGAAGTCGTGTGGGAGCGGGACGGGTTCGTCGTCTGTCCTCCAGTCGCGCATGGATCGACTCGACGAACACGCGGAGAGCATCGCGGATCGCGTCCCGTCTGCGGCTCGCCCGATGCGGTTCACCGGTGCGGACGCGATCCGCCCGCAGACGGAGCGCACCCTGACGGTCCTGCGGAACACCTGGCGCGGTCGCGCGAGCGAGGTCTCGTGCGCGCTCGGGAGCGTGGAGTTCGCGCTCGAGCGGCTGCGGAGCAGCGATGTCGAGCATCGACCGCTCCCACGAATCGATGAGCGTGCGAGGAAGTCGCGGATGGGTGAGAGTCTTCTCCAATCCGTCCTCGACGGCACCCAGCACGCGCGTGAGTGCCTTATCGGGAGTCTGCTCCCTCAGGCTCTCGAGGATCTCCATGACTCCTGCTCTGGCGTCAGGACCATCTCCGAGCACGAAGACAGGACGCCCTCCGTCTGTCAGCCACCACGTGCCGGTGCGTGCGCCGCCGGCACCCTCTCCCAACTCGTCGAGACCCCGCAGAAGGCTGACGACGAGCGTGCTGGATTCACCGGGAGTGATGTTCCCTCCCGCCGCGGATCGCCGGCCCAGGAACCCCCGCACCCGCTCCGTGCACCACGGAAGCAACGCATCGTGCCCTTCCCTACGACGACTGACATCGATGGGCGCCGCGATGTGCTCGGCTCCCGCGAACCGCCATCCGTCCCAGCCGCGGAGGATCGCTGCGTCCATCCGCACAGCGACGCCTTCCCCCTTGGTCACCAGCGTGCCCGAGAACGGCCCCTCGGTCGGATCGAGCGTCCTCACCACGCGATGCGCCCCTGGTACGAGTGGCGCCCCACGGCCGTCGTCGATCGCGATGTCGTTCATCTCCCCATCACAGCGCAGGAGGCGCTTTCGTCACCGGGTTCGGAGGCGACCCGGGCGGATTCCGGCTGAGCCCCCGATGTGCAGGAGGAGTGAGAGGCGCCCGCTCCGCTTCGCGCGAACGTCGACATCACGAGGCCGTCGGACTCGGTAGGCTGGTCCTCATGGCAAAGAGTGCTCCTGAACCCGAAAAGCGTCCTGGGTTCTTCTCCCAGATCAAGTCCCTCTTCCGGTTCACACGTGAGGCCTACTCATGGCTTCCGTGGGCGCAGACCGCGATCCTCATCGGCGGCGTGCTGCTCGGCCTCGTCGCCGGCTATCTCATCCCGCCCTTCCAGATCTGGACGCTCGTCCTCTGGGGCATCACCGGTCTCATGCTCGGCATCCTCGGCGCCCTGTTCCTGATGACCCGCCTGTCAACCTCGGCCATGTACAGCAAGATCGACGGCATGCCCGGCGCCACCGGTCATGTGCTCAGCACCAGCCTGGGTCGCAGCTGGCAGGCGTCCGAGACGCCCGTCGGCATCAACCCGAAGACGCAGGAAGCCGTCTACCGCACCATCGGCCGCGGTGGCATCGTGGTCGTCGGCGAAGGCGCACGCGGTCGGCTGACCCGCCTCGTGAACGAAGAGCGCAGCAAGGCCCAGCGCGTCGCGCACGGCGTTCCCGTCACGGTTCTCTACGTCGGACACGGCGATGACGAGGTGGCGATCGCCGATCTCTCGAAGACGATCAAGAAGCTCCCGAAGGTGATCGACAAGGCCACGATGGCCGCCGTCATCCGCCGCGTGGACTCCGTGTCGCAGTCGCTGTCGTCGCTGCCGATCCCGAAGGGCATCGACCCGACCAAGGTGCGCTCCCAGCGTCCTCGTTGAGCTCGCGCACACGAGCCTCGAGCGCGGCCGTCCTCCTGTGAGGGCGGCCGCGCTCTGTTTTACTCGGAGAGCGGCTGCCGTGGCAGACGACGGACCTTCGCACGACGGCGACGACGCTCCGGGACCATCGAGCGCATCTCGTCGAGCTTGCCGAAGCAGAACAGGCGGTCATCCGCTTCCAGCACGACGTGCTTGCGCGGGTTGGGGATCACGCTGACACCGCGGTGCAGCGTGAGAACTGTGATGTCCCGTTCCCACAGACCTGCTTCGCCCAGGGTCTTCCCGACCAGGTCGACCGCGCCGTGCACCATGAGTTCGGCGACGCCGTAGCCCGTCGAGACCGTCAGGCGCTGGCGCACGTCGATCTCGGGGAACGCCACCTGACCGGCGATGTAGTCGATGATGGCGCCCGCGACGTCGAGCTTCGTCGCCGTCTCGATGCCCTGCAGCCCTGGCGAGGAGTTGACCTCCATCACCAGCGGACCGTCATCGCCTTCGAGCATGTCGACGCCGGCCACGCGCAGGCCCATGATCTGGGCGGAGCGCACGGCTGCGCGCTCGTAGACGGGGTCGAGCTCGATGGCCTCCACCGAACCGCCGCGGTGCACGTTCGATCGGAACTCGTCTCCTGCCGCCGATCGTCGCATGGCGGCGACGACGCGATCGCCGACGACCAGCGCTCTGATGTCCCGGCCACGGCTCTCGGAGATGAACTTCTGGATGAGCACGTTCTGCTTGGTGGAGTGCAGGGTCTCGATGATCGCCTCGGCGACCTTCACCTGCGGTGCGAGGATGACCCCGATCCCCTGCGTGCCCTCCAGGAGCTTGATGACCACGGGCGCTCCACCCACACGCTCGATCGCAGGGCGCACGTCCGCACGGTTGCGCACGAACGCCGTCGGCGGCATCGCGATGTTGTGGCGGGAGAGGATCTGGTTCGCGCGCAGCTTGTCGCGGGCGCTCGAGATCCCGTTCGCGGTGTTCGGCGTGTAGACGTCCATCTGCTCGAACTGTCGCACGACGGCCGTGCCGAAGTACGTGATCGAGTTGCCGATGCGCGGCAGGATCGCGTCGTAGTCGCTGAGCTGACGACCTCGATAGTGCAGGTCCGGTTCCTCTGCGGTGAGGTCGATCGCGAAGCGCAACGTATTGAGCACCTTGACGTTGTGCCCGCGCTGAAGCGCGGCTGCACGCAGCCGCTGGGTGGAGTACGCCTGCGGCGCGCGGGAGAGCACTGCGATCTTCACGGGGATTTCCTGCCAGGATGTATCAGGTGAGTAGGTCTACCCATTCAAACACCCTTACGGGGTGGCGAGAGTGGGTGAGCCTGCCCGATCTCGGCGTCGACTGGCTCAAAGCCAAGATCGACACCGGTGCGCGCACCTCGTCGCTGCACGCTTTCGACATCGTCGAGTTCGAACAGGACGAGCAGCCCTGGGTCCGTTTCAAGGTCAAACCCTGGCAGGACAGCCAAGAGGACGCGGTCGTCGTCGAGTTGCCGGTCCACGATCGTCGCGCGGTACGGAGCTCTTCCGGTCATGCCCAGGAGCGACTCGTCGTCGAACTGCTGATCCGTCTCGTGGACCGCGAGGTGCTGGCCGAGGTGACTCTGAGCAATCGCGACGAGATGGGTTTCCGGATGCTCATCGGACGTGAGGCTCTGCGCCGCGGGTACATCGTCGATCCTGCGCGCTCGTTCCTCGGTGGAAGGGCGCCGCGCGAGGCACGCCGGCGCAACCGCGGGCGCGCCTGAATCCGCCCGACCGCGTGATCAGGTGCGGATCAGAACCGTGCCGACCGCCTTGTCGTGCAGACCGCGCTGATCGGCGTCCCAGATCACGGCCGGCACGACCACCACGAGCAGGAGCGTGCGCACGATCGGACGCCACAGCCCGACCCAGCTGCCGTCCATGCGCGCCAGACGCATTCCGAGGATACGGTGCCCCGGGCTGCCGCCCGCGGTCGGGATGAAGACGATCTGCAGCACCGCGAACACCAGCATCGGAGCGAACTGGCTCAGGCCGGCTTCCGTCGGCAGCGCGAACTGGTTGAATCCGAGGAATCCGGTGGCGATGATCGTCGCCGCCGCGTAGTCGATCAGGAGGGCACCGATGCGGCGTCCGGGGCGGGCGATGCTCCCGGAGCCGGATTCCGGGAGTCCGAGTCGTTCACCGGGGTACGCGTTCACAGCATCCGTCACTCCCCCAGCCTACCCAGCGCGATATGCCGCGCTGACGCCGTCGCGCCTGTAACACGCCCGAAACAAAGCGGATACCGTAGAGAAATCCCCCGTCCGTACTCTGCAGAGTGGCCGTAAAGCCATCGATCCGCATTACAGGAGTCGTACATGTTCAAAGATTCGTCCGAGGTACTGACCTACATCAAGGAGAACGACGTCAAGTTCCTTGACATCCGTTTCACCGATCTCCCGGGTGTTCAGCAGCACTTCAACATTCCTGCATCGACGGTCGACGAGGCTTTCTTCACCGACGGCCAGCTGTTCGACGGCTCCTCGATCCGTGGCTTCGCCAGCATCCACGAGTCCGACATGCAGCTCATCCCCGACGTCACGACTGCGTACGTCGACCCGTTCCGCGAGGCGAGCACGCTCGTCATGCTGTTCGACATCTACAACCCGCGCACGGGCGAGATCTACTCGAAGGACCCGCGTCAGGTCGCCAAGAAGGCCGAGAAGTACCTGACCTCGACCGGGATCGCCGACACCGCGTTCTTCGCCCCCGAGGCGGAGTTCTACATCTTCGACGACGTCCGCTACAACGTCACCTCGAACTCGAGCTTCTACAGCGTCGACTCGGAAGAGGGCGCGTGGAACACCGGCCGCGAGGAAGAGGGCGGAAACCTCGCCAACAAGACGCCCTACAAGGGCGGCTACTTCCCGGTCAGCCCGGTCGACAAGACCGCCGACCTGCGCGACGACATCACCCTCAAGCTGATCGACGCCGGGTTCATCCTCGAGCGCTCGCACCACGAGGTCGGCACCGGCGGCCAGCAGGAGATCAACTACCGCTTCGACACCATGGTCCACGCGGCGGACGACATTCTCAAGTTCAAGTACATCGTCAAGAACACCGCCGAGGAGTGGGGCAAGGTCGCGACCTTCATGCCCAAGCCCCTCTACGGCGACAACGGCTCGGGCATGCACACCCACCAGTCGCTGTGGAGCGACGGCAAGCCGCTGTTCTACGATGAGGCCGGCTACGGACAGCTCAGCGACATCGCGCGCTGGTACATCGGCGGCATCCTGGCGCACGCGCCCGCGCTGCTCGCCTTCACCAACCCGACGCTGAACAGCTACCACCGTCTGGTCAAGGGCTTCGAGGCTCCGGTCAACCTGGTCTACTCGGCCGGAAACCGCTCCGCCGCGATCCGCATCCCGATCACGGGCTCGAACCCGAAGGCCAAGCGCATCGAGTTCCGTGCGCCCGACGCGTCCGGCAACCCGTACCTCGCCTTCGCCGCGCAGCTCATGGCCGGCCTCGACGGCATCAAGAACCGCATCGAGCCGCACGAGCCGGTCGACAAGGACCTCTACGAGCTTCCCCCCGAGGAGGCCAAGGACATCCCGCAGGTCCCGAACTCCCTGCTCGACTCGCTCGACGCGCTGGCGGCCGACCACCAGTTCCTCCTCGAGGGCGGCGTGTTCACCAAGGAGCTCATCGAGACCTGGATCTCCTACAAGTACGAGAACGAGATCCTGCCGATGGCGCAGCGTCCGCACCCGTTCGAGTACGAGCTGTACTTCGGCGTCTGACGACCAGAACATCGCGAAGAGCCCGTCTCAGCTTCCGCTGGGCGGGCTCTTCCGCATTGTCGTGCGATGTCGGATCGACGCTCGAGTGACGTCGCGAACACCGGAGGTCGCCACACCGCGTCATCGGCTTGACCGCGCGGCATCCCGGGTGGTCGACTGGTGAGTCTGACCATCGACCGGGGGAATCATGCGCCGTAGAAGAGTGACCGCGAACACCGAGCTGCGCACCCCGGCCGACCCCTGGCCCTCGCAGCCCTCGAATGCGGTCGCCGCATACGCCAGGACCAACCCGTTCATGTTCGGGCTGCTGGGTGCCCTCGGCGTGCTGGTGGCGCTGGGTATCGGAAGCGTCGTCGGTCAGCTCGCGACCGTGCTCGTCTACATCGGCGTCGCGGTGTTCCTCGCGCTCGGCCTCGATCCGATCGTCACCTTCATCGAGAAGAAGCTCCCCCGCCCCGCCGCCGTCACGATCGTGGTGGCCGGGGTCATCCTCGCTTTCGCCGGCATCATCCTCGCCATCGTCCCGATCCTCGTCGAGCAGATCAGCAATCTGATCAAGGACGGCCCGCGGATGATCGAGGACTTCATGGCCAGCGCCTGGTTCAAGGACGTCAGCGGTCAGTTCGGCTCCACGATCGACGATGCCGTGCAGGGCGTCCTCAGCTTCGTGAAGGACCCGAACAACTTCCTCGACATCGGCGGCGGCGTGTTCGCGGTGGGTGCGGGCATCGCCGGCGGCTTCACCGGGATCACGATCGTCCTGATCCTGACGCTCTACTTCATGGCGTCGCTGCGCAGCATGAAGCATGTCGCCGCCCGCTTCGTCCCGGCCTACCAGCGCGACACCTTCAGCAGCCTCCTCGAAGACGTCTCCGGCGCCGTCGGTCGCTACGTCATCGGTCAGGTGAGCCTCGCGCTCGTCAACGGAATCCTGAGTCTCATCTTCCTCAGCATCATCGGCGCCCCGGTGCCGGCCCTGCTCGCGCTCATCGCGTTCATCGGCTCGATGATCCCGTTGGTCGGAACGCTGACCGCGTCGATCATCAACTCGCTGATCTGCCTCTTCGTCTCACCGCTGACGGCGCTGATCGCGATCATCTACTACCTCATCTACATGCAGATCGAGGCCTACGTGCTCTCGCCGCGCATCATGAGCAAGGCCGTCGCCGTGCCCGGCGCTCTCGTGGTGATCGCCGCGGTCGCCGGTGCCGCGCTGGGCGGCATCCTGGGCGCCCTCGTCGCGATCCCCGTCGCCGCGAGCATCATCATCATCATTCAGAAGGTGACCTTCCCCGCGCAGGATCGGAAGATCGTCCCGCCGCCCGTCACCCGCTGAGAGGACGGCGCCGGGACGGCGAGCTCGATGATCCTCAGCGGACCAGCAGCGCACCAGGCTCGACGCGCACGTCGAACGCGGTGACCTCGCCCATCTCCTCGCCATCGATCTCGAACACGAGCGGCGTCTTCAGCTCGACTGAGATGGTCTCGACGGGCAGATGACGAGCGGACTCGGTGCTGACAGCCTCATCTGTGGCGCCGAAGAGTCGGCGGATACCGTTGTCCCACACGAACGAGCGCAGCGTGTCGAGCCACTGCAGCGCGCCATCGGCGCTGATCATGAGCACGTCGAGCTTGCCGTCGTCGAGAACCGCGTCCGGGAGCAGACGGATGCCGCCCTGCACCATGCCGCAGTTGCCGATGAGCATGGTGTGCCCTCGCACGGCGACAGCCTTCTCGCCGTCGATCCCCAGGGTGATGTCGGTCATCTCGGTGCCGGCCAGTGCACGGCCCATCGCCTCGACGTAGGCCAGCCACCCGGCCTTGGACTTGAGGTCGTCGTCGGTCTCCACCAGCATCTGCGCATCGACGCCGAAGCCGACCATCACGGCGAACGCGTGCTCGGTACCGTCGTATGAGACCCAGCCCAGGTCGATGCGTCGAGGCTCGGCGTCGCGAACACGCTCCAGCGCGGCCTTCACGTTGTTCAGCGGGACCTCGAGGTTGCGCGCGAGGAGGTTGCCCGTCCCCTGCGGCACGATCCCGAGAGCAGTCTCCGATCCCGCCAACGACTCGGCCACAGCCCGCACGGTGCCGTCTCCACCGACCGCGATCACGATGTCGCGGCCTTCCTCGCGGGCCTCGCGAGCCATACCGCGGCCCGGGTCCTCCGGAGTGGTCTCCCACCAGCGGATGTCGTACTGATCATCGAACACACCGCTCACCGCGGTCTGCAGAACCTCCTGCTGGACCTTCGAAGGGTTCCAGACGATGCCGATTCGCGCGTGGGTCATATCGTCAGCTTGGGACACCTCGTCCGATACCGCAAACTGAGGCTGCTCGATCAGCCGTAGAAGAGCTGCTCGAACGTCTTGCGTGCGCGCCGCGTCACACCGAGGTAGTCCTCTTCGAGCTCGGTCGCCGAGCGGTCGGGATACCCGAGCAGTCTCCCGATCGCGTCGAGCTGCCTGCGGTCCGCGGGCAGCACATCGCTGGTCTGACCGGTCAGCAGGGTGATCGCCGACCGGAGACGGCTGGAGAGCAGCCAGGCCTCACGAAGACGTGCGGCATCCTCCTCGGTCACGAAGTCCGCTGCCACCGCGGCCTCGAGCGCACCGAGGGTCGACGTCGTGCGCAGTCCGGGGACGGCGTGCGCGTGCTGCAGCT
Organism: Microbacterium sp. BF1; assembly: GCF_019279095.1. Taxonomy (NCBI): domain Bacteria; kingdom Bacillati; phylum Actinomycetota; class Actinomycetes; order Micrococcales; family Microbacteriaceae; genus Microbacterium; species Microbacterium sp. BF1. Next base: position 9,754 of record NZ_JAGYWT010000040.1, read on the forward strand.
GCAACAGCTGGACGAGCCACTCCACGTCACTGAGCGAACCGGGCCCGAGCTTCAGGTGACGCCGGGGATCTGCGCCCTGCGGCAACCGCTCCCCCTCGACCCTCGCCTTGATGCGCTTGATCTCGCGTGTGCCCTGCAAGTCGACCGACTCCGGGTAGCGGATCGTGTCGGCCAGTGCCGTGAACCGCGCGATCAGCTTGGCGCT
>NZ_JAGYWT010000400.1:0-2311 GCF_019279095.1 Microbacterium sp. BF1
CAGGCCGGAGTCGCTCAGAAGCTCCTGCACATCGAGGAGACGGCATCCCTCGCCGTTGATCGCGTACTCACTGGAACCGTTGCGGAAGAGCGTACGGCTGATCGTCACCTCGGCGTACTCGATCGGCGCGTTGCCGATCGAGTTCGGCGGGTGAAGCGAGCCATGAGTGTCCTCTCGGTGTCCGGCGCTGTGAGCCGGTTTCGGGTTGCGAGAGGACACTACGAGGCGGAGGTTGCCGCCCGTCGCGGGTCTGGTGAACGGATGGTGGCGAGGCGGTGGCCGAACAGGGCCACGGCGTCTCAGCCCTGCGGGACGCTGTACTTGAAGCCGCGGTGCGAGCCGATGTACCCCAGCCGCTCGTAGAAACGGTGCGCGTCGGTGCGGGAGGCGTCCGAGGTGAGCTGCACCATGCTCGCGCCGACCGCAGGGGCCGCCCCCTCCGACACCCAGCGCATCACGGCGGAGCCGATGCCCGACGAGCGCAGGCTGCTCTGCACGCGGACCGCCTCGACCAGCAGCCGTCGGGCGCCGCGACGTGCCATCCCGGGGATCGAGGTGAGCTGCAGCGTGCCGACGATCGCGCCGTCGTGCTCGACGACGAGCAGGTCGTTCGACGGTTCGGCCAGGATCTCGATGAGCCCCTGTCGATAGGCCGGTCGGTCCTCCTCGGAGGCCACATCGCCGCGGGCCGCGCTGATCGGGTCGTCGGCGAGCAGGGCGATCACGGCATCCGTGTCATCGACCGTGGCACGCCGCAGGAGCGCCGTCCCGATGCGCGATTCGAAAGAGTGGGGCAGCGGGAGGGCGTCGAGCATGGCTCCAGTCTGCCAGCGCACGGAGCGGATGCCGGAGCGGCGTCCACTCTCTGGAATCATGGCGAGGTGGATATCGGCGCCGTGCTCGGTCTGGAGCAGCTCACGTGGGGGATGCTCCTGCTCGTCGTCGTCGCTGCGTTCTGCGCCGGCTGGATCGACGCCGTCGTCGGCGGGGGAGGACTGCTGCAGCTGCCCGCGCTGCTGCTGATCCCCGGTATCTCGCCGGTGCAGGCCCTCGCGACGAACAAGCTCGCTTCGGTCTTCGGCACCGCGACCAGCAGCGCCACCTACTATCGGCGCGCGAAACCCGACATCCGCACCGCCGTGCCGATGGCGATCGTCGCACTGATCGGCTCGTTCGGGGGAGCGGCCGTCGCGACGGTGCTGCCGCCGGCCGCCTTCAAGCCGATCATCGTGATCGCCCTGCTCGTGGTGGCGTTGTTCACCGCGTTCCGGCCGCAGATGGGGGCGGCGACCCAGCTGCGGTTCCACGGGCACAAGCACCACATCATGGCGGGCGCGGCAGGAATCGGCATCGGCTTCTACGACGGGATGATCGGTCCGGGCACGGGCACCTTCCTCGTCATCACGCTCGTCGCACTGCTCGGCTACGACTTCCTGCAGGCCAGCGCCAAGGCAAAGATCGTCAACCTCGCCACGAACGCGGGCGCACTGATGCTGTTCATCCCGCACGGTGCCGTGCTGTGGCTGCTCGGCGGTATTCTCGCCGTCGCGAACGTCGCGGGCAGCTACCTGGGGTCGCGGATGGCGATCTCCCGCGGGACCACGTTCATCCGGGTCGTCTTCCTCGTGGTCGTGATCGTCCTGATCGGCAAGCTCGGCGTCGACGTCTGGACCGAGAACATCCTCCCCGCCTTCGCATCACTCGGCTGAACGACCGAAAACGCCCGGGTCGCACGAGTCCGAGGACTGCGTGCGACCCGGGCGTGAGTCCGCGTGGCGGTGGGCGTCAGGCCTCGTCGTCCTCGGGCTCGTAGTCGACGCCGGCCTCGGCGCGCTGCGCGTCGGTGATGGGCGCCGGAGCGGAGGTGAGCGGGTCGAAGCCGTTGCCCGACTTCGGGAAGGCGATGACCTCGCGGATCGACTCGGTCTTGGTCAGGTGCTGCAGCACGCGGTCCATGCCGAGCGCGATCCCGCCGTGGGGCGGGGCACCGAACTTGAACGCGTCGAGCAGGAAGCCGAACTGCTCGTCGGCCTGCTCGTCGCTGATGCCCATGACCTCGAACACGCGCTTCTGCACGTCTTCGCGGTGGATGCGGATCGAGCCGCCACCGAGCTCCGAGCCGTTGCACACGATGTCGTACGCGTAGGCGAGGGCCGATCCAGGGTCGGTGTCGAACGTGTCCTGTAGCTTTTGTCTGTGAATCTCCTTTCTTCAGGCTCGCGCGGTCGTGCCCGTACCGCTCTCGGTTCCGTCTGCGTTCTCGCTATCGTCCTGGGAGGGGGAGCGCTGTCGGCATCGGCCTCTCCGGCAG
>NZ_JAGYWT010000401.1:0-2302 GCF_019279095.1 Microbacterium sp. BF1
GCATCCCCTCGGGGGCGATCGCGTCCTGCGGCAACAGGCCCATCCGTCGGGCGAGGCGACTGGGCGAACCACGGGGGTGATCTCGCCTTCAGGCGCCGCCAGCGAGCGTCCCGCCTCGGGGCGCAGCGTCGACTTCCCGCGCCTCCGGCTCGTTCGTGTGATCGAGGGCCGCCGTCTAGGGTGGACGGATGTCTTCCGGCTTCGAATGGGAACCCTGGCTCGGCACGACGGTGGCGATCGCCGTCGCAATCATCTCGGTGGCCGCCGTCCTCACACTGCTGCACCTGCTCACGGCGCTGATCAGCCGCCGCCTGATATGGGTTCGCGAGTTCGCCCGCCGGGTGAGACGCGCGATGGCGTCCACAGCACTGGTCGTCGCCGTCTGGATCGGCTGCGCCGTTACGGCCCCGGCGGAACAGGAATGGTGGCCGCCGGTCTCGAGACTGTTCCTGATCACCACGATCCTCACAGGCTCGTGGTTGCTCGCCGCGTCGATCTCGTTCGGGTTCGAACGGCTCATCGCTCGCGAGGAGACCGTCCTGTTCGGGCCGGAGGCTCGGCGGCGACGCACGCAGCTCCTGGTGATCCACAGGCTGGTCCTCGTCACCATCGCCGTGCTCGCGCTCGGGACGGTGCTGTTCACGTTCCCTGAGATGCGGGCGGTCGGCACGAGCCTCCTCGCTTCTGCCGGGATCGCGAGCATCGTCGCCGGCCTTGCGGCGCAGTCGATCCTCGGCAACCTGATCGCCGGGGTGCAGGTGGCGTTCACCGACGCGATCAGAGTCGGCGATGTGGTCGTGATCGAAGGCGAATGGGGTCGTATCGGAGAGATCAACCTGTCGTACGTGGTCGTGTACATCTGGGACGAGCGTCGGTTGGTCGTCCCCTGTGGCTACTTCACCTCACGGCCGATCGAGACGTGGACGCGGCGGTCTGACAAGATCCTCGGCACGGTGTACCTGGATCTGGACTGGCGCGTGCCGATGGCTCCACTTCGGGCCGAGTTCCAGCGGATCATCGAGGAGTCAGCGGCGTGGGACCGCCGGTCTGCGAGCGCTCTGGTGACCGATGCGCAGGGCGGGTTCGTCACGGTGCGACTGGTCATGTCGGCGAAGGACTCCGACGATCAGTGGGCGCTGCGCTGCGAGGTGCGCGAGAAGATGATGAGCTGGTTGCAGCGCGAGCACCCCGAGGCGCTGCCCCGCACACGGATGGAGCTTCAGTCGGCCCCGGGGTCTTCATCGGAGGTGGGCTCCGCGGAGTCGTGAGTGGCGGCGGCCTCGGGGACGGGAGGTGCGACCGGGAACAGGACAGAGCTCAGGTCGCCGCTGGCCTCCGCGCCGAGGCCGATCGACAGCGGATCGACGACCGGCGCCGAGTCGAGCACATCCGTCTCGGAGCGCTCGAGCGGCTCCGAGGGCAGCACCCACTGGTTCTCTTGCTCTTCAGGCTTCTGCTGAAACAGTCCCATGGGTTCCATTGTGAACCCGCGTCGCAGCGAAGAGGCCGGATTCACACAGGATTGATCGGATGCGGCCCGCGCGGGTGACGACGTCAGGCCGTGGCCGCGCGGCGGAAGGTGAAGTATCCCGAGACGGCACCGTGATTCACCACGCCCGTTCCGGTGCTCATCACCCGATCGGGTGTGGTCGCGCCCGAGTCGACGAAGGCGTATCCGGTGTGCTCGAGTCGTCAGCCGACGCGCTCGACCTCGCCGAGGAAGTAGCCGACGCTCTCGTTCTGGTGGCACTCGTTCGCCGCCGAACCCCACGATGACGGGGCTCCGGTGAGACGGCTGACCTCGACGTGCAGGTGCAGCAGGGGGTCGCCGCGGGTGTGTGCCTCGCGTGCCGCGCCGAGCAGTCGTTCGGCTTCGTCTGTCGTCAGCATGATCCCCCTTCGATGCGCCGTCGGTCGACGGCTCATCTGCGAGCGTACGTCGGTGGGGCCTCAGACGGAGGCCGCACGCACGGCTTCGACGAGCGCGCGCCAGGGGCCGTCGAGCGCCGAGTCGGGCAGCTCCCGTTCGCGGCACTCCGACGGTGTGCGCGCCCGGATGCTCCACACGAACCGGTCGGCGCCGGATCCGGCGTCCGTCTCCTGGTCCCACGGGCAGCGGTCGATCAGGTCGATCCAGTGCACCGCATCGTCGGGCGCGGCCTCCACCCGCCATTGCCGGCGGATGCCGGCGATGCCGCCGGTGCGCACCACCGCGATCGCGACCTGCGCGTCAGTCGGTGGAGGGGACTCGCTCATCTCCATAGACTCCCACGGTCGTCCACGCGCGTCGAGCCGCTGCGGC
>NZ_JAGYWT010000402.1:0-2299 GCF_019279095.1 Microbacterium sp. BF1
CCTACCACCGGCGACGTCGACAGGTCCGCCTGGGTCGATTGACGCCGGTCGAGTTCGAGACCATCATGAACGAAGAACTGGCCCTCGCGGCCTGACCAGAACAGTCACCTGTTCCTGCATCAGACCCTAGGTAACGTGGCGGGCATGCGTGGTGGGTTGGTGTTCTTCCGAGGTGCGGGTGCTGCGGCACGCGCCTACCTCGAAAGCGACCACTCGCACGCGGACGAGTATTACCTCGAGGACGGGGGAGCGGTCGCCTCCTGGACCGCCCTCGGACCCGACGGAACGGTCCTGTCCGCATCAGAACTGGACGGCGCCGACTACCAGGCGTGGGTGGACTGGAAAGACCTCACCACGGGACTCGAGCGGGGTACACCTCGCGACGAGGTGCGGTTGCGAGTCGACGGGGAGCTGCGCATCACCCCGTCCTCACCACGGTTCGTGGAGATGACGGTCAACTGCGACAAGTCCCTCTCCGTGGCAGCCGCCCTTGACCCTGCCGTGTCCGCGGCGTTGGACGCGGCGCAAGCGTCCGCGGCCGAGGCGATGAACACCTACATGGCAGCGCACTCCGTCACCCGAGTGGGCGTTCGTGGAGCGCAGCGCCTCGTGCCCGTGGAGCGCCTCGAATCGGTGTCCGTCGTCCACCGGTCCTCTCGTGCGGGAGACCCGCACCGGCACGTTCACGTGCAGTGGAACACGCGTGTGTTCGCGGAGGGGAAGTGGCGGGGACTGCACACCGCGGCGACGCTGAAGCAGCAAGGCGCGTTGCGCGGTGTAGGGGAGGCGGCGATCAATTCGCACGCCGAGCTGCGGCAGGCTCTCGCGGCGGCGGGGTTCGAGTTCGACGCGTCGACGGGCACGGTGACGAACCTGACGGCGCACGCGAAGGTGATGTCGAAGCGTGCTCAGCAGATCGACCGAAACGTGCTCCGGTTCGAGGCCGAGTGGCGCGGTGCACACCCAGGCCAGGAGCCGGATGCGGCCTTGCGTCGGCAGTGGGATCAGCAGGCGTGGGCGCTGGAGCGTCCCCGGAAACGTCAGATCGAAGGCCGCCCGGAGAACAAGTGGATCGAGGAGCTGCAGGGCGCCGGCCTCCCCGTCGACGGGTTCGCATCGGTCGCTCCACGCGCCGCGGTGCAGCTGCACCAGCTCGACCGTCACGCGCTCCGACGAGACGCGATCGCCGCGGTCGAGAACCACGGATCGGCATGGTCGCTCGCGGACCTCACCGGCCGTGTCGGCGAAGCCGTCGCACGGCACGAAGTCACAGCTGACGCCCGCGCGATCGACACCTACGTGCAGGGGCTCGCCGCCGACATCGCACGTACCCTTCCGATCCTGGAGACGACCGTAGAGGGGGAGATCCCCACGTGGGTGCGCAACATCACCAGCGACCGTGTGCTGCGCGTCGAACGCGAACTGAAGACCGCTCTCGAAACCCGCGGACTGCAGTCAGGGCTCGCGTTCGGTGACAACCCTCCGCAGTTCGGCAACCTCGATGCGGCACAGTCCACCGCAGCCCTGGCGATCGCCTCCGACGCCCCCTTGGTCGTCGTGGAAGGCAGGGCCGGCTCTGGGAAGACGACCATGCTCGGCGTGGCCCGCGACTTGGCCCAGAAGGAGGGCCGGACCCTCATCGTTGTGGCGCCGACGCTGCGTGCCGCGCAAGAAGCATCCGCAGCGCTGGGCACCCGCGCGAGCTCCGCGCACAAGCTCGCGCACGAGTACGGGTACCGGTGGACAGACGACGGACGATGGCACCGCCTACAGGTCGGAGACACCGACGAGAGAGGCTTCACCTATCGGGGCCCGAGGGACGACTGGAAGGTGTCCGCGTCCACGCGCATCGTCATCGACGAGGCCGGCATGCTCGACCAGGACCTCGCCCACGCGCTCATCACCATCGCGGATGAAACCGGCGCCGGTATCGCACTCATCGGTGACCGTGCACAGCTGCCGGCCGTCGGCCGCGGCGGTGTCCTCGACCTCGCCGTTGCGGCATCCCCGCGCCCCATCGACCTCACCGAAGTTCACCGGTTCAAGGACAAGGAGTACGCGCAGCTCACGATCGCAATGCGCGACCGTCACGAGCCCGGAAAGCTCTTCGACCAGCTGCACGAACGCGGCAACATCACCATCCACGCCACCGACGCGGAAGCCTGGACAGCAATCAGCACGGACGTCATCCGCAAGGCCGAAGCCGGCGCTACCGTCGTCGTCACCTCCAACGACGCCGCGACACAGCTGAACTCCCTTGCCCAAGACGCGCGCGCCCGCGCCGGCCACACCCGCACAC